>JAQULN010000208.1 GCA_028718575.1 Candidatus Krumholzibacteriia bacterium
GATGCTGCACGAGGGCCTCTCGATCAACAGCGCCAAGCTGCTGCTGATCGTCGTATTCCTGTTGTTGACCAGTCCCATCGCCAGCCACGCGCTCGCCCGCCGGGCGTTGCTCGCGGGGCTGGTCCCCTGGTTCGCGAAGGACCATGCCGCCGGGGCAGCTCCATCTGCGCCCGCGGGCGGCGACCCGGCGGAAGGCGGCCGCTGATGTCCTGGCTGATCGAGGTCTTCCTGTTCGTGCTGATGGTCGTGTCGGCGCTCGTCGCCCTGCGCAGCCGCGACCTGCTGGCGGCGGCGGTGACGTTGAGCCTGTTCAGCTTCATGGCCGCAGTCATCATGGCGTCGCTCGGCGCGATCGACGTCGCGTTCACCGAAGCCGTCGTCGGCGCCGGCGCCGTGGGCGTGTTCAACATCGTCGCCATCACGCTGACCACACGGGAGAGTCGAGATTGAAGCTCCACCAGGCCCTCGTGCTGCTGGCCTTCGCCGCCGTGCTGACCATGGCGGCGATGCAGTTGCCGGCGCGCGGCGACGCGGCGTCGCCCGCCAACCGGGTGTTCAACACCCGCGGCGAACCGGTCGCCGGCGCCCACTACATCAGCCACGCCGAGAAGGACGCCGCGACGCCCAACATGGTCACGGTGATCCTCGCCGACTACCGCTCCTTCGACACGCTGGGCGAGACGCTGGTGGTCTTCGCGGGCGGCATCGCCTGCCTGTTCATCCTGCGGAGGCTGAAGCCGTGATCGAGCACGCCAGGCCGTTCGACCTTGCCGCCGACCGCTGCGGACCGTCGTCGAGCCCGATCATCCGCATCGCCTCGCGCGGGCTGGCGCCGCTGATCCAGATCATCGGTCTCTACGTCTTCTTCCACGGCCATTACAGCCCGGGCGGCGGCTTCCAGGGCGGCGTCCTGCTGGCGGCGAGCATTATCCTCTTGCGCATGGGCCTCGGCTTCGCCAACACACAGACCGTGATGCCTTCCGGTTGGACCGTGCCGCTGGGCGCGGTCGGCGGCCTGATCTACATCGGCACGGGTTTCTTCGCCGTGCTCTGCGGCGGCAATTTCCTCGACTACGGCGTTTTCCCGATGCCCTGGCTCGACCCTCCCCATCTGCACAGCTACGGCATCTTGTTCATCGAAGTCGGCGTGACGTTGACAGTCATGTCCACGCTGGTCGCCATCTTCGACCACCTCCTGGACGGTTGAGCATGCTCGAGATCATCAAGGGATATTACGCCTACTTCTTCCTGGTCGCGGTGTTCTGCATCGGGCTGTTCGGCATGATGGTCAAGCGCAACCTGATGAAGAAGGTCATGGGGATGTCCATGGTGCAGTCGGCGGTCATCCTGTTCTGGATCGTCAGCGCCTTCAAGGATGGCGCGACGGTCACCGTTCTCGACCCCGCGCGCGCGGTCGAGGACGCCGACCTCTACCTCAACCCGCTGCCGCATACCCTGATGCTGACGGCGATCGTCGTGGCGGTGGTCACCCTGGGCGTCTCCTTCGCGTTGCTCATCGTCATCTACCGGCGCTACCGGACGCTGGAAGAACCCCTACTGCTGGAAAAAATGCAATGATGACGAGCCATATCCCGCTGCTGATCCCGGCCACGTTTCTGCTTGCCGCCCTGCTCATCCCCCTGGCGGCGCTGCTCTGGCGCCGGCTCTCCTGGTTGCTGGCGGTCGCCGCGACCGGCCTGTGCTTCTTCTACGCGGTCAAGGGCCTGGCGCACGTCACGACGGCGGGCCGGCTGCATTACCATCTCGCCGGCTGGCAGCCTCCGTTCGGCATCGAGTTCGTGCTCGATCCGTTGTCGGCGTTCTTCAGCGTGTTCGTGACCGGCGTGGCCCTGCTGGCTCTGATCCACGCCGGGCGGGTGGTGGCTCACGAGGTTTCCGGCGTCGACATGGGGTTCTATGCGCTGGCCATGCTGCTGTTGGCCGGCCTGAGCGGCATGGTGGTCACTGGGGACCTCTTCAATCTCTACGTCTTTCTGGAGATCAGCGCCCTGGCGAGTTACTCCCTGATCGCTCGCGGCGATCCGCGCGCGCCGCTCTCGGCGTTCCGCTATCTCACCTTGGGCACGACCGGCGCCGCGTTCTATCTGCTGGGCCTGGCGTTCGTCTACATGAGCGTGGGCTCGCTCAACCTCGCCGACGTGAGTCATCTGTTGCCGGACGTCGGCGACACCCGTCCCGTGCTGCTTGGGCTTTCGCTGATGGTGCTGGGCATCGGCCTGAAGATGGCGCTCTTTCCGCTGCACGCCTGGCTGGCTGACGCCTACACGCACGCCTCGTCGGCGGCCACTGCCCTGATCGCCCCGATCGGCACCAAGGTGGCGGCCTACGTGCTGCTGCGCTTGATGTTCTTCCTGGTCGACCCGCAGTACCTGCGCGACCAGACGCCCCTGCCCGCCATCGTGGGCTGCCTAGGCGCCGCCGGCATGCTCTGGGGCTCGATCATGGCCATGTGCCAGAAGGAGCTCAAGCGCATGCTCGCCTATAGCAGCGTGGCGCAGGTGGGCTACATCGCCCTGGGCATCGGCCTGGCGTCGCCGCTGGGATTCATCGGCGCTACGCTGCATGCCCTGAACCACGCCTGCATGAAGGCTTGTCTGTTCCTGGTCACCGGCAACTTCCGCGTGCGTCTGGGGCACTCCACCCTGCCCAGGCTGGTCGACGATCTGCGCCGAACCATGCCCTGGTCGGCGGCCGCGTTCACCACCGCTGCGATTTCGATGGTCGGCCTGCCGCCCCTGGCTGGTTTCTTCAGCAAGTGGTACCTGGTGCTCGGGTCGATCCAGCAATCGAACTGGGTGTTCGTGGCCGTGCTCGTCGCCAGTAGCCTGCTCAACGCGGTCTACTTCTTCCGCGTGCTCGAGCGCCTGTACTTGACACCGCTCGCGCCGCCGGACGACACCGATGTTGCGGCCGCCGCGGCGACCCGCGAGGCGCCCGCGTCGATGCTGGCGCCGACCTTGGTGCTGGCGGGCGCGTTGCTGGTGCTCGGCATCTTCAATGCCTGGATCGTCTCGACGTTCATCAACCCCATGATCCCCAGCAGGCTCGGGTGGTAGCCGACCATGCCAGTGACCCATGAATCCGTGATCCCGCTGTTGGCCGTGCTGGCGCCGCTGGCGGCGATCCCGTTGATCCTGTTATCGTCGCGCCGGCCCAACCTGCGCGAGTTCTGGACCCTGGCCGCCGCATTCACCGCCTGCGGACTGATCCTGAGCCTGCTGCCCGGCGTTCTGGCCGGACGCACGGTCGCCTACGATATCCTGACCATCTCGCCGGGCATCGCGCTCTCCCTGCGCGTCGACCCCACCGGCCTGTTCTTCGCGATCATCTGCTCGAGTCTGTGGATCCTCACCTCGTTCTACTCGATCGGCTACGTGCGAGGCGCCGGCGAGAAGAAGCAGACCCGCTACTTCGCGAGCTTCGCGCTCTGCATCGGCGCCACGCTAGGCATCGCGCTGTCGGCGAACCTGCTCTCGTTCGTGATCTTCTACGAGATGCTTAGCCTGGGCACCTACCCGCTGGTCATCCACAAGGAGACGCGCGAGTCGTACCGCTCGGGCCGCATGTACCTGACCTACGCGCTGTCGGCGGGCCTCTTGCTGATTGTCGCCACCGCCTGGACCTGGGCCCTGGCCCATAATCTCGACTTCCGGCCGGGCGGCTTCCTGGGCGGGGTGCTGGCCGATGAGGGCGCGGCGCGCGCGCTGTTCCTGCTGTTCATCGCCGGCGTGGGCGTCAAGGCCGGCCTGATGCCCCTGCACAGTTGGCTGCCGGCGGCGATGGTGGCGCCGACGCCGGTCTCGGCGCTCCTGCACGCCGTGGCGGTCGTCAAGTCGGGCGTCTTCGGCGTGATCCGCGTCGCCGGGTTCGTCTTCGGGCCGGCGACCATGCAGGCGTTCGGGCTCGACACGATCCTGGCCGCGGTCGCCGCCGTCACGATCATCCTGGCCTCGGTGATCGCGCTGCGGCAGGACAACCTCAAGAAGCGGCTCGCTTTCTCCACGATCGGCCATCTCTCGTACATCGTGCTGGGCGTGGCCTTGCTGTCGCCCGAGGGATTCATGGGGGGCCTCTTGCACCTGGCCAACCACGCCACCACCAAGATCGCCCTGTTCTTCTGCGCCGGGGCAATCTACGTCAACCTGCACAAGACGGAGATCAGCGAGCTGGACGGCATCGGCAAAGTGATGCCCTGGACCATGGCCGCCTTCACGGTCGGTGTGCTGGGGCTGTCCGGCGTGCCGCCGATCAATGCCTTCGTGAGCAAGTTCTACTTGTGCAAGGGCGCTGTCTCGAGCGGGCAGCTCGTGTTCCTGGCGGTGTTCCTGGCGAGCGGTCTGCTGAATATGGCCTATTTCTTCCCGATCCTGCACCGTGCGTTCTTCCGACCTGGCGGGGCGGGTCTGCATGGCCACAGCGAGGCATCGCCGCTGATGGTGGTGCCGATCGTCATCGTCGCCGTTCTATCTCTGGTGCTCGGACTGTATCCCAACGCGCTGGTTCACTTCTTCGACCTGGCGCGCGGCATCTCCCAGTCCGTCATGGCGGGTGCCGCCGCGCCGCTGGCCGGCCTGGCGCCCTGACGACGAGGTTCGCAATGGTGATCATCCGCTTGATCGAAGCCCTGCGCGCGCGACCGCGGCTGCTGCGGAGTCTGTGCTTCGGCCTGCTCGGCGTGTTCGCGCTCTGGGACGCGCTCGTGCTCGACAAGAGCCACGCGCACACCGCGTTCGAGAAGCTGCCGGGCTGGTGGTCGCTCTTCGGCGTGGCCGCCTGCGCCGCGATCATCGTCTTCGCCAAATGGCTCGGCCACCGCGGCGTCTCGCAGGGCGAGGACTACTATGAATGACCTCTGGCTGCACCCGGCGCTGGTGATGATCGCAGGCTGCGTGCTCTTGCCGTTCGTGCGCGGTCCGCTGCGCCAGGCGTATTTGCTGGCGGTGCCGCTGCTGGCCTTCGCGCTGGTTCTGCGCATGACGCCCGGCGTGCACGCGGTGGTGCCGTTTCTGGGCCTCGAGCTGACCTTCGGCCGCGTCGACGCGCTCAGCCTGGTGTTCGCGCACATCATGACCCTGATGTGCCTGCTCGGCACCCTCTACGGCCTGCATGTGCGCGAGACCACGCAGCACATCGCCGCCTGGATGTACGTGGCCGGCTCCCTGGGCGTGATCTTCGCCGGCGATCTCTTCGTGCTGTTCGTCTTCTGGGAACTGATGGCCGTCGCCTCGACGTTCCTGGTCTGGTTCCGCCGTACCGAGCGGGCGCAGAAGGCCGGCATGCGCTACCTGTTGGTGCACGCGGTGGGCGGCGTCGTGCTGCTGGCCGGCATTCTGCTGCACTGGCACGACAGCGGCAGCCTGGCCTTCAACCTCATGGACGTGGACCACCTGACCACGGCCGGCTGGCTGATCCTGATCGGTTTCGTGCTCAACGCGGCGGTGCCGCCGCTGCACGCCTGGCTGCCCGACGCCTACGCCGAAGCCACCGTAGCCGGCGCGGTCTTCATGTGCGCCTTCACGACTAAGACCGCGATCTACGCGCTGTGCCGGGGCTTCGCCGGGCTGGACATTCTGGTGCCCTTCGGCGTGGTGATGACCCTCTACGGCGTCGTCTACGCGGTGCTGGAGAACGACACGCGGCGCCTGCTGTCGTACCACATCATCAGCCAGGTGGGCTACATGGTGGCGGGTGTTGGCATCGGCACCGAGCTTGCCATCAACGGCGCCT
>JAQULN010000209.1 GCA_028718575.1 Candidatus Krumholzibacteriia bacterium
GTGATCATCGGGAACATGATCAGCGCTTCGCCGCTCGTGCCCGCGCGGTACATGGCGCGAATCTGCGTCTTGAACAGGCCCCGGTTCGAAAGCGAGAAACGGATGCCACGCCAGCCGAGGAACGGATTGTACTCCCGCTTGGCGCCCAGGTAGTCCGAAACTTTGTCGCCGCCGACGTCCAGCGTGCGCATCACAACGGGCCGGCCGGCCATGCGCTGCAGGACCCGCGTGTAAGTCGCCACTTGTTCGTTCTCGCTGGGGATATCGCGATGCTGAAAATACAGATACTCCGTGCGCAAGAGGCCGATGCCTTCGGCGCCGCGGGCCAGCGCTTCGTCCAGTTCGACCGGCAGTTCGATGTTAGCTACCAGGCGCACGCGGTGGCCGTCCGGGGTGAGCGCCGGCAGATCGCGCAGACAGTCCAGCTTGCGGCTGACCTTGATCTGTTCCTGCTTCAGCAGCTGGAACCGATCGTGGGTCTGTCGGTCGGGGTCGCTGATGACCCGGCCGACGTTGCCGTCGACCGCCGCCAGCGAACCTTCGATCAGTCCCATGGCGGCGCCGCCGAGACCGCAGACCGCCGGAATACCCAGACTGCGCGCCAGGATCGCCACGTGCCCGGTGCTGCCGCCCTCGTCGGTGACGAAACCGAGGACCCGATCGTGGTCCAGCGCCGCTGTTTCGCTCGGTGTGAGGTCCGTCGCCGCCAGGATCGCCGGCTCCGGCCAGGCGGCGGCCGGGGTTTCCTGCGGCGCGAACGCCCGCAACACGCGATCCTCCAGATCGCGCAGATCGGCGATGCGTTCGCGCAAGGAATCCTCGCGGATGCCGTTGAATTGCATCACCAGATCGCCGATCGAGCGCGCGAACGCCGCTTCGGCGTTGACCAACTGCGTGCGGATGCGCGAGAGCGTGGCGTCCCAGACCAGTTCATCCTCGAGCATCAGGAGTTGGCTCTCGATGATCGCCGCCTCGTCCGGACCGAGTTGCCTCGCCAGCTTGTCGCGCAGACTGGTGAGTTCCCGCCGTGCGACGTCCACCGCCGCCGCGAAACGATCCCGCTCTTGACTGACCTCGTCCGGGGTCACGCTCCGGCGTTGGACGCGGACGATCACGCGGTGCAGATGACGCACCGGTCCGACCGCATAACCCGGCGCCGCCGGAATGCCGTGCCATTCGCGCATCGTCAAGGTCCTGTCTCGGGTTGCGCCAGTTCGACCTCGATCAACTGGACCAGTCGCGCCAGCGCCTCGACCTCGTCCGGTCCCGCACACTCGATCTCGACCGCCGCGCCGAACTCGGCCGCTAGACTGGCCAGACCCATGATGCTCTTGGCGTTGGCGGAGCGGCCCTGGTAGCGGACCGTCACCTCCGACTGAAACAATTTCGTCAACTTGACGATGCGGCCGGCCGCGCGCAAATGAAAGCCCACAGGATCGGCGACGGTGGCCATGGCTGTCTTCAATGTCTTGTCCTTTGGACGGCCGGCGCCCGCTGTCCGGCGCAGCCTGCCTCGCGGTGCGCGTCCCGGATCGCCTCCGGTACGGCGCAGAATCGGTTTCCGCTGCCGGTCAAGCGGTGGCCGCCACGAGCAACCACACGAACGGCAAACTCAGCAGAAGTTGGGCTTCGGCCGATGTCTTCTGGCGAACCAGAGCCGGCAGCGCGAAGCCCAGCAACGTCAACCCGAGGAAGCGCCCAATACCAACGGTCTCCCCCAGTCCGAAGCCGCTGGCGAAGTAAACGCCGATCAGCAATCCCGTCAAGCTCAACCCCACCCGCCGGGACCAGACAACGGCTTGCCGCCAGAGCGGCCGACTGAGCACATCGACCACGTCGGCGCCGAGCCTAAACCCCATCGCCAGGCTGCGCCAGCGCAACCAGAGTTGCGCCAGCGTGACCAATGCGACCAGCACCAGCACGAGTTGCCAGCGGCCAAGCGCCGCCAACCCGCAGGCCAACAGCATCACACCAGGGCGCAGGCCTAGCCAGAGGATCTGGTCGCCGAGGGCGCCGCAGACCCGGGCCAGGGTGTCGCGAAAACCGCTCACCTCGCGCTCGGACACCGGCCGGCCCGCGGCCCGTGCGTGCTCCAGGCGCAACAAGCCGCCAACTACGAAGCCGGCCAAGTAGGGATTCGTATTGAAGTAACCGAAATAGCGCCGGCAGCAACTGCGCACCTGTTGGCTGGACAGCTCTTGGCGGTTCAGCCACGGCGCCAGGCAGGCCAGCAGCCCGAGGTTTTGCATCCGCTGGTCGTTCCAAGAAGCCTGCAGCGACAACAGGCGCCAGAATACGCCGCGACGCACCGTCGCCTCCAGGACGGGCTCGTCGGGCGAGGTTGGTTTGCCGACCGTCATCGCAGGCTCCTAGACCAGGAAACGGACCACCACGAACCCCGTCACCGCGCTGACCGCCACCAGCGGCCACCCCGGCCGGTAGCCGAAACGTTCGAGCAACGTACCGGCTGCCAGCGCGGGCACCAGCAGCGGCAGCCAAGCCAGAGCGGCGCGCGCCGATTCCGGCATGCCGGCGGCGGCAACCAGCCAGAGCCAGAGCGAGACCAGGGCCCAAACCAACGTCAGGACCGCGCCGCGAAGACCGGTCAACCCGAGGCAGCGCCCGTGCAATTGCTCCAGGCGCCGTAGATCCCCGTCGCGCACGCTGCGGTAGCCGCTCAACATCCAGCGCAGGTGCGTGCGTTGCTCGCCTTGCACGAGGACCCCGCCCAGCAGGCTCGCCGCCGCCATGCATACGAGCAGCCAACCCAGCTGCCAAGTCGCCGGCGCCGTCCAGGTCGACCGCGCGAGCAGCACGGCCGGCGCCGACCAGCCGGCCAGCACGGCGCCGGCCGTCATCCCGACCGCGGCGCTGCCGGTGTCCAGGCGATAGCTGGCGCCGACCGGCAGGTTGCCGATCACCGCCAGTTGCAGCAGCAGCCCGCTCGCCAGGCCGGCTTGCGGCTGACCGGCCAACGCACCGGCCAGGACCGCCGCCGGCAGCGGCTGGCCGAACCACGACTGTACCAGGCTGTGCTCGTCCAGCGCCACGAGCGCCCCCAAGAGCGCCAGCCCCGCCCACCACAGCACGGACTCGAGTCCACCGCCGCCGACCGGCGCGTTCACAGGCGAGCCTCCATCGACGCCAGCAAACCGTCGTCGAGCAGCACCTCGCGCGCCCCCGGCACAGTCTGCGCGGTCAGTCGAACCCCTTGCCGCAGCAAGGCCCTGAACACCGCCAAATCGTCGCGGTCCACGTAGAGCGACGGCAGCAGTTGCTGCTTGCCGGCAGCGAAATGCATCCCACCGACGTTGACCCGCGACAACGGCACACCCAACGACATCAAGGCGTGCATATCGGCGGGGCTGCCGGTCAAGAGGATGACCCGCGGCGGTTCGCGATCGCCGCCGGGAACCTGGCGCAACGTTGCCGCCGCTTCGCCCAAACTCAGCACCGACACCGCCGTTCCTGGTGCCGCGGTACTCGCATAGACGCGCGCCTGCCACGGATCCTCGGCGATGTCGTCGCTCGCCAACAGGATCAGATCCGGCCGCAGCCACTGCCCCCAGCCGACGGTCACCTGGCCGTGGATGAAGCGATCATCGATCCGCGCGAGCACCAGCTTCATCGTCCGGCACCCACCACGGCCACCGCTTTGCGACCCTGGTCGACGATCCGCTGGACTAGTTCGGCGCGCGGCAAGTCTTCGCGCCAGGTCGCAAACGCCAGCAGCATCGCCAGATTGACGCCGCTGAGGACCGGCACGCCCGCGGCTTCGGCGCCGCCGAGCCTTGCGGCGCTGGCGCAGCTGCCGCCGTGCTCGTCGATAAAAATGAGGCCCTCGGCGCCCGGTGCGCGCCCGGCCAGCCAGGTCGCGACAACGTCGGCGGTCTGCAAGGCTGAGCGGCCCTCGTTGGTCTCCGCCTCCAGCCCCGCCACCGGACCCAGGATCATCGCCACCACCTTGACCAGTTCCGCGCCGATCGCGCCGTGGGTCAGGACAAGTCCCTCGATCATGCTCACCCTTTCCCGCCGGGCCGCCGCGCCCGCGCGACCGCCGCGTCGCTACTCCTGATCCTGTTCGAGGTAGCGCCGCAAACGCCGGCTGTGGCGAATCGACTTGACGATGCGTTCGTTGAGGATCCGCGCCGCGTCGTAACCATAGACCTTCAACATGAAGTCCAAGGCGATGACCTCGGAGATCACCGTCACGTTCTTGCCAGGATTCAGCGGCAACACGACCTGGGGAATCTCCACGCCGAGGAATTCGGTAGTGCGCCGCTCCATGCCGACCCGTTCGTAGTCCACCTGATCGTCCCAGTCCTGCAACTCGACGCTGACTTCGATGCGCTTCTGCATGCGGATCGCGTGGATGCCGAACAGCGCCTGCACATCGATCACACCGACGCCGCGGATCTCGATGTTGTGCTGCAGCAGCGGCCGGAAGCGGCCGATGAGCACGTCGTCGGCCGTGCGGATGACCTCGACGATGTCGTCGGCCACGAGGCGATGTCCCCGCTCGACCAGATCGAGCGCGCACTCGCTCTTGCCGATACCGCTGCGTCCGGTGAACAACAAGCCGACGCCGTAGACATCGACCAGCGTGCCGTGGACCTCGCCCCGCGGCGCAAACGAGCGCTCCAGGTAACGGTTGAGCTCGCGCATCACCGTCACCGCCGAACGCGCCGAGCGCAGCAACGGCACCTCGCGCTGCCGCACGACCGCCAACACCGGCTCCGGCACCGGCAGTCCGCGAGTCACCACGATCAGCGGCGGGCGCAGCGCCAGGACGCGTTCGATCGCCTGTACCTGCGCCGCTGCGGTCAACCCGGCCAGGTACGACATCTCGGATTCGCCCATGATCTGAATGCGCTCGCTCAGAAAATTCTCTGTATACCCCATGACCGCCATACCGGGCCGGTGCACGTCTGGTGCGGTCAAGACGACCGGCGCTTCCGGCAGCGGAAACAGGGCTTCCAGACCCAGGATGTCTTGCAGGTGTTGGTAGATCTGCTGCACCGTGGACGACGTCATGGCGGCTCCGGCGTTGGGGTCAGCCGTTCGTGGCTTCCATCAGGCCGAGTTCGCCGTCGCTGCGTCGGTAGATGACGCCGAGGCGGCCGCTGTCGGTATTGTGAAAGACAAGAAACGGCGCGTCCGAAGCGGTGAACGCGTGGCGCGCGGCCAGCGTATCCATCTCGTGCAACTCGAAACTCTCGGTCGCGAAGCGCACCGGCGCGACACCCTCGCTCGCGAGGGCTTTGCCCAGTCCGCCCGGCTCACCGCGCTGCTTCCCGCTGACCTTGCCTTTGAATTTATCGAGCTGCCGCTGCAGATTCTCTGCCACGCCCTGGGTCGCCAGGTCCGGCTCGGCGCCGTTGTTCTCGGCCCGGAATTCCTGATTGCGCAGCAAGAGCAAGCCGTCGCAGGTGAACAGGTTGTTCTCGAAGTTGATCTGTAGTCTGACGTCGGTGACCGGTCGTGGACTGAACCGCTCGAGCTTCTCGAACTGCGCCTCGATGCGCTCGCGCGCTTCAGGGTCAAGCTGGAAGTGACGGGTCCTGATGTCCAGATTCATGCTGGTTCTCCTGACTGTTCGCCGGCCGCAGCCGGTCGTTGGTCGGGTTATCGGTCAAAACTGTTTGCGCATGCGAGCATTGAGAATGCCCAGTTGTTCGCGGTACTTGGCGACGGTCCGCCGCGCGATCCGCAGGCCGCGCTCGCCCAGCAGATCGGCGATCC
>JAQULN010000210.1 GCA_028718575.1 Candidatus Krumholzibacteriia bacterium
AGACCCACTTGCTCGAGCAACACCAGCCCGATCTGATCCTGCCCTTGCTTCGCGCGGATGCGCTGGTGGGGATTGCGTTTCTGCGCCGGGGCCGCCAGGAGCGCGAGTACGGGATCAGTGAGGTCTTCGCGTTGGAACTGCTCCTGCGGCTGCTGCGGGGCGACGCTGCGCCGCCGCGCGCCGCGGTTTCCCGGGACAAGGCGCAAGTCGCCGTTCCGGTGCCAACTTCCGATCAGGAAACACTGCTGCGGGCGAAGCTCGATCTCGCCCGCGGCCTGCATGACGCTCAGGACACGCCCCATTTTTGGCAGGTGTTCATTTCCCGCCTGCGGCTGGCGGCCGAGGTGACCAGTCTCTTGTATCTCGACAGTGAGAACAACGAGGCGGAGCCGTTCCTCACTGGCGAAGCCCGCCGGGATCTGCCGGAGGTCGACCTGCGCGGCGAACGCGTAAGAACCTTCTTCCGCACTCTCGAGCGGCCGGTCGAGGTCGCGAACATGCCCGGCTCGCTGCGGGATGTGCGGGATGCGTTGCTCGCGCGGGGGTTGCAATGGCTGGTCGGGTTGCGCGGCGACGGCCAAGCTTATCTCGGCGTGGTGGCGCTGGGGCTGCGCTGGCGCTGCCTCGCGCACGAATCCGCCGACGAGATTCACGAGTTCATGGAGATCACCGGCGAGGCGCTGATGCGATTGCGCGCCGGCCAGGATCGGGCGGACATGAGCGTGGGGCTGCTGGAGAGCTTCGTGGTCAATGGGGCGCCCGCCGACAATCAAATGGACCTCGTCACCAGGGAAACGGTCAACGCGGTGCGCGTGCTGGCGGTCGAGTTGGGACTGCCGCCGGACCAGGAACGAGATCTCGTGCTGGGCGCGCTCCTGCGCAATTTCGGCCAAGACATGGCCAACGTGGACGACCTCGTCGCCGAGCGCTTGACCGGGGACGAATGGGAGGCGTTTCGCGCCCACCCCGACGTGGGAGAGACGAGACTGGCCGCCCTGAAGGCCCCGGAGGCGGTTCGTGAAGCGGTGCGGCACCATCACGAGCGTTTCGACGGCCGCGGTTTCCCGCGGGGTCTGCGGGGCCGCGACGTTCCGCTGGTCGCGCGTCTGATCGCCGTGGCGCAATGCGCGGCGCTGCACAAGGTCCGCCAAGGCGGCGAGGCGGCGCTCGACGCCGTCAAGGCGGAAGCCGGCAAAGGCCTGGACCCCGATCTGGTGGAGATCTACCTCAAAGCGGCCCGCGGCCACGTCAAGACGCCGGTTCTGAACTGACAGCGCTGGCAGCACGCCGGCGGGTTACCGCCGGTTGACGCCGGGTGTCAAGCCGTCTCCGAGTAGACATATCCCAGGCCTGCAGCAAGATCGTCTGATCGCACTGTGACCGGCCAGCAGGCCATCGTTGCGGCGCGGGCCCGCATCTTGCGCCGGGCTCGACGGCTCGGGGGTGCGGAACGGGAGGCTGCGCTCAGGGGCCGGCAGGCCGCTGCGCGAACCGGTTCGCCCGGCGCGCGGCGGCCTGCGCAACGACGCGGACGTCCTCGGCGGATCAAGCGGGTGCCGCTTCGGCGGCGGGACGCTTGCGCCCGCCGGTGAACAGGACGCGGCCGATCTCGGTCCGCAGGTCATCGATGCTCAAACCGCGTCTGATCTCACCGCTGTGCACCAGTGAAATGGCCCTGGTCTCCTCGCTGACCACGATCACGATCGCGTCCGAGACCTCGCTCAGGCCGATCGCCGCGCGATGACGCAGGCCGAGGATATAACCGATCTCCTCGCGCTCGGTCGGCGGCAGCGTGCAACTGGCGGCGGCAATCTTGCCATCGCGAATGATGACCGCTCCGTCGTGCAACGGTGCGGGCACGGTGAAAATGGTTTCGAGCGTGGCGGCCGAGATCTCCGCCTGCAACTGCGTGCCGGTCTTCAACCAGCGGTCGAGGCTGATTTCGCGCTCGAGGACGATCAGCGCGCCCAGACCGCGGCGGCTGAGGCGTTCGACGGCTTTGAGGATTTCGCTTTCGCCCGGCATCTCGTCGGTCGCCCCGCGCAACACGCTCAGGCGACGGTGCACGCCCAGGTTGGCGAGGGCTGAGCGCAGCTCGGGTTGAAAGAGGATGATGAACGCGACGACCCAGACCGTCTGCAGGGAGCTGATGATGCGGCCGACGACGATCATGCCGAGGCTGCTAGCCACCACGCTCAAGATCATCAGCGCCGCCAGGCCGATCACCATCTGCAAGGCGCGCGTATTGCGGACGAACCGCAGCAGGCGATGGAGCAGCCATGCGACAATGAGGATGTCGAGCAGGTCGATCAGCGGGCTCTGGCGGATCATTTCCCACATGGGCGCTTCCCGGTAAAGGTGGCGGCGCACCGGATCGTTGCCGAAGCGAGGCGCACGTTAACACGGAAGACCGTGGAGCTCAACGACTCCTTGCTCCGGACGCCCGCGCGTCAGACGCCCGCGCGGCGAGCGCCGTCGCGCGCGGCGGCAATGGCGGCTAGCACGTCGAGGCACTGCACCGATTCGGCGACGTCATGCACGCGCACGGCGAAGGCGCCGCAACGCTGCGCGACGGCCGACGCGGCCAGACTGCCGTCGAGGCGGTCGGCGACTGCGGCGCCGGTCAGATCGCCGATGAAGCTCTTGCGCGAGGCACCAAGCAGCAATGGACGGTCGCCGCCGAGCCGATCGAGGCTGCCTAGCAGGGCCAGGTTGTGCTCGAGCCGCTTGCCGAAGCCGATTCCCGGATCAACCACGATTCGCTGCCGAGCGATTCCAGCGGCGACTGCCCGCGCGACGCGCTCCGCGAGCCACGCCGTGACCTCGCCGACGACGTCGTCGTACCGGGGCTCGACCTGCATGGTCCGCGGTTCGCCGCGCATGTGCATCAGAATGAGGCCGCCGTTTCGTCCGGCCAACAGCGGGAACATCTGCGGGTCGCGGCCGGCGGTCACGTCGTTGACGGCGTCGGCGCCGGCGTCGAGCGCCAGCCGGGCGGTCGCTGCGCGGAAGGTGTCGACCGACAGAGGCGCCTCGGTCTGCGCGCGCAGCGCCGCGAGCACGGGCAGCAGGCGGGCTTGCTCCACGTCTTCGGGAACGGGCTCGCTACCGGGACGCGTGCTGACAGCGCCCAGATCGAGCGCGTCGGCGCCTTGCCGCAACATGTCCAGTCCCTTGGCCACGGCAGCGCCGGCGTCCGGGGTGCGGGAGGCGGGAAAAAAGCTGTCCGACGTCAGGTTCAGGATACCCATGACCAGCGGGCGCGAACGCGCACGTACAACCAGTCGGCCAAGGTCCCATGCTGGTGCCGGTCGCTGGCCGGCGCGCGCTGACCAAGGATCAGGCGTTGGCCAAGGATCAGGCGTTGGCCTAGCGTCAGGCTTCGGGGCCTTCCCGCTCATGCTCGCGTTTCCTTGCGTCCGCCGGCGGTTCGTCCGAGTCAGCTTCGTCGCCGGCGTCCAGCGCGTTCTCGTCGCCGGTCGCGGCGGCGGCGGCTTGCTTTTCCGCCTCGCGCTGGCGCCGCACGCTCTCGGCCAGTTCGGCGAGGTCCAGCGGCAGGTCCTCCGGGTCGGTCTGGGTGGCGGCGGGTGATTCCCGCAGCACGGTGCGTTCGGGCAGAGGTTCGCCGGCAATGATCAGTTGGACCTCGGCGCGGTCGAGGGTCTCGCGCTCGAGCAGGGCGGCCGCCATGGCCTCGACCAGGCTGCGATGCTGCTCGAGGACCGTCCGCGCGCGCTCGTACTGCTCGCGGATGATCCGCTGCACCTCGCTGTCGATCTGCTGCAGCGTCTGCTCGCTGTGGGTCTGTCGCCGCGTGTAGTCGCGGCCCAGGAACACCTGCTCGCTGGCTTCCTCGTAGGCCACCGGGCCGAGCTTGTCGCTCATGCCGATGCGCGTGACCATGGTGCGGGCCTGGCCGGTCACGGCGCGGATGTCGCCGTAGGCGCCGTCGGTGATCGAACCGAGGAAGATCTCCTCGGCCACGCGGCCGCCGAGCGCGACGCAGATCTCATCGAGGCGCTTCTCGCGCGACTTCAGGAACACGTCCTCCTCGGGCGGCGTGAAGGTGACGCCAAGGGCCTGGCCGCGCGGGATGATGGTCACCTTCTGCGCCTTGTCGGCGAATTCGAGGTGCTCGGCCACGATCGCGTGGCCGGATTCGTGGTAGGCGACGATACGCTTGGTCTGCTCGGTCAGGACGCGGCTCCGCCGCTCCGGTCCCATCATCACCTTCTCGCGCGCCTCGACAAAGTCCTCCATCAAAACCTCGTCGTGGTTGCGCCGGGCGGCCAGCAGCGCTGCTTCGTTGACCAGGTTCTCGAGATCGGCGCCTGCCAGGCCGGGTGTCCCGGCGGCCAACACCTTGGGCGAGACCTCGGCCGCGTACCGCACCTTCTTCATGTGGACCTTGAGGATGGCCTCGCGACCGCCCAGGTCGGGCAGGTCGACCACGACCTGGCGATCGAAGCGCCCGGGGCGCAGCAGCGCCGGGTCGAGAACGTCAGGGCGGTTGGTCGCCGCCAACAAGATCACGCCCTCGTTCGACTCGAAACCGTCCATCTCGACCAGGAGTTGGTTGAGCGTCTGTTCGCGCTCGTCGTGTCCGCCTCCCAGGCCCGCGCCGCGGTGCCGGCCGACGGCGTCGATCTCGTCGATGAAGATGATGCAGGGAGCGTTCTTCTTGCCCTGGTCGAAGAGGTCGCGCACGCGGCTCGCGCCGACACCAACGAACATCTCGACGAAGTCCGAGCCGGACATGCTGAAGAACGGCACACCGGCCTCGCCGGCGACGGCGCGGCCGAGCAGCGTTTTGCCCGTCCCGGGAGGTCCGACCAGCAGAGCGCCTTTGGGAATGCGGCCGCCGAGGCGTTGAAACTTCTTGGGCGACCGCAGGAAATCGATGACCTCCTGCAGCTCCATCTTGGCCTCGTCGCACCCGGCCACGTCCTCGAACGTGATCTCGGGCCGGTCCATGTTGAAGAGTTTGGCGCGGCTCTTGCCGAAACTGAACGCGCGGTTGCTGCCGCTCTGCATCTGGCGGAAGAAGAAGACCCAGACCGCGATCAGCAGGAGGATCGGCAGCATGTAGATCGTCAGAAACTGAGTCAGCCAGGGATCGCTCGGTTCTTCGACGACCACGCGCACATTCGGGTTGTGCAGTTTTAGCCAGTCGTAGAAGTTTTCCTTCTGCATCAAACCGACTTTGAAGTCGCGCACCGGCCGGATGCTGCCGTCCAGCAGCGTGATCGGCACCTGTTCGCCGAGGCGGCCCATCGCCTGGCCGCCGACGATGGTCAGCTCCTGGAGATTGCCCTTCTCCACTTGTTCAGCGAAGGCGCTGAAACTGATGACGTTGGTTGCGCGGCGCTCGCCGGCGTACCAGCGGAAAACGACCAGCAACAGGAGCATCAACAACAACCAGAACGCCACGCCTCGCCCGGTGAAACCGGGCCGGGGGCCGCCGGGACCTTGCGGCGGTCGTTTATTGTCCCGCTGAGGCTTGTGAACCATCGATATCCTTTCACGGTCAGCGTGCAGACCGAGTCGCCGCCGGGCTAGTCGTCACGGTCACGGTTGCGTCGTTCGACGATGATGGTAACCGCCCGCTCGGTGGTAGGCAACACGCGCGTCCGTTCGGCTTGGATCACACCGATCACCCAGATCGGCCCCTCCTCGTCGGCGACGACCAGCAATCCGGCACGCCAGGCGCGAGGGATCCGCTTG
>JAQULN010000211.1 GCA_028718575.1 Candidatus Krumholzibacteriia bacterium
CAAAGCGCCATCCGGCGCCAGAATCACGTGGCGATGTTGATCGATCATATCCATGAACGGGGCGAACAGAAGCGCGGCCAGATCTTGCGACGCACGAGAGATCACTGCGCCGGTCGCAACGTCCGCATCGATCTACCGAGGCGGCGTGGACAACAGCTCGTGCAACAGATGTAGTTTGGCTGCCAATTCCTTTGTGCCGGGAGCGATCGCGACCCGGCATTCCCGGTGAGTACAGGCAAAAACCAGCGACTGTTCGGGGCCGAGCATGACATCAAGAAATAGCTCGTCGGTTTCGAGTACTGCGGTTTGCAGTTCGGGCAATGTCAGCGACGGATCGCGGGCGACCGTGCCTGCTTCGGCTCCGGGTCCGTGCATACGTTCCAGAAGCGTTCGTGCCTTGTAGCATTGCAGCAAGGCGAAAGCGTTCCGAATCCGCTCTTCACGCGGCTTATCGGGGGGATTTTCAAGCAATAAAGAGACCATCTGGGAGAACAGTTCATTCGCCGTAGCTCCTCGTAGCTCGCGCCACTGCGGGTCCAATGGCATGCCGCGATCGGTTTCCCACAGCGAATGCGCCCGTCGCAACAAGAAAAGTGCGCTGTCGGGGTGGCCCAACTTGCGCAGCGCCCATGCCGAAAGCACTAGCGCCTCTAAGCGGACACCGGTGAGACCGAGATCGACGCTGCGGCGCTCGATCGGCAAAAGGACGTCGATAGCCTCAGTGTAGCGTTGTGCATCCAGTAGACGCCGTCCCAGGCCAACGCGAAACTGGCATTGTTCTAGAGGCGCTGCCGATGCCAGAATCCGCGGGGCGCTGGCGCGTAGCATATTCAACGCGTCGTGCGAGCTATCCATGGCTGCCAAGGCCCGGGAGAGTCCGAGCAACGATTCGCACTCCTGATTGACGGACAGCTGTTTTCCCAACGCCAGCGCTTCGCGTTGGAGCCGCGCCGCCAGCGGCGCCAGGCCTTGGTGCAGATACGCGTCGGCAAGCTCGATCAGCAGACCGGACTGCAGATCCTGGTAGCCTTCCCGCCGGCAGAGATTCAGCAGGTCGCGCAATCGAGCCAAGGCGGCCTGTAGGCGGCCGAGCGCGATCTCGCATGTGCTGATGTTCTGCCCGGCGACGATACTATCCCGCAGATCGCCCTCGTCTTGCATGATTTGCAGTGATTCCACGAAATGCGCCAACGCCTCGCTGGGATCGCCGAGCGAATATAGCAAATGGCCTAGATTGTTGTGTCCGAGCGCCTCGACGCTACGTAGGCCAGCCTGGCGGCCGAACTCTACGATGCGCCGATTGCCAGCAAGCGACCGTCTGTACTCGCCGAGCTGCGCGTACGCAATGTTCAAGCCGATCAGAGCCCAAAGCTCTCCGCGCTGGTCACCAGATTGACGGAGAAGTCCCGCCGCGCGTTCGTATTGCTCGCAAGCAGGCGCGGCGCGGTCCGTTCGCCAATCGCGATAGGCGAGTCCCATCCAGGCATAGCCTTCGTGGCGCGTGTCGCCGCAGTCTCGAGACAGTTCGAGCAGCTCGCGAAACTGCGCCGATCCGTCGTCTAGTGAACCTTCGGCGTAGAATGCGACTCCCAGCCAACGCCGGCACGCTCGCCGGAGATCCTCGACGCCCAATGCGTCGGCCAACGGCAACGCTTCCCGCAGAACAGGCAGCGCCTCCCGCGCGCGATTGAGTGTTGCCCACATTTGCCCCTGGCGCGCGAGCAGATGGAGCAGGAACAAGGAGTCGCCTGCTGCGCGCGCGGTCGGCACGTATCGCCGCGCCAGCTCGTGCGCGCCGTCTCGGTCGTCGGCCAGCCAGAGAGAATCGATGCGGGCGACGATCGTTCGGGAGGGCAAGGATAGAACCGCCACTTCGCTGCCCCAAGCGGTCCGGTGAACTAATGGCGGCGCGGCCAGAAGACCAACAAGGGCAAATAAACTAAGGCTGGGCCATCGCGGCAGACGGCGGGCTCGCGGGCAATCCCCGCGGTTCGGTGCAAGGGGACGGCCACTCATCGTGGTCTCCTGAATCGGCCCGGGTCGAACCGGATCGCTAGAAATACGGCCCGACACCGGGGTCACAGGAAGCTGTCGCGCGGCGGAGATCCGGTTGGCCGGCTTGTCTGGCGCACGGCGAAGAATCCACCGCGATCGTCAGGTAGATTCTACAACACACGAGCTCTCGACGGCTACTCGCCAGACGAATGCCGGCACCGAAACGCGGTCATCATGTGCGCCCTTGATGTGCGGGATCGACTGCCGCGAATTGCGGTTAGATCGGAAATTTTAACTCGGCGATGATCGAGTTCGCTTGCTGTTTGCCGTGATGCATTCTCTCGCCAAGCATGGTATCGTTGCCGCGAGCCACTTCTACGAACGACGCGAATTGTTCTGTGACAAAGCCGGGTTCGAGATTGTCATTCACCGAGAGTTCGCAGTGCGACTATAAACAGTAAAGAGAGGTCGTTATGAGAAGGTACGGCGCCGAATTCTTCGGGACGTTCTGGTTGGTTCTGGGGGGATGCGGCAGCGCCGTTCTCGCCGCGGCGTTCCCAAACGTCGGCATCGGATTGCTCGGCGTGGCACTCGCGTTCGGCCTGACTGTGCTGACGATGGCGTACGCGATAGGCACATATCCGGCTGTCACCTCAACCCGGCGGTGTCGATCGGATTGTGGGCTGGCGGTCGTTTCCCGGCGAAGGAACTGCCGCCGTACATCATTGCGCAAGTGTTGGGCGGTGTCGTTGCCGGGGGCATCCTTTATCTCATCGCCAGCGGCCAGGCAGGGTTTGACGTCTCCGCCGGATTCGCCGCGAATGGCTACGGCGCTCATTCGCCCGGCGGGTACACCATGGCTGCTGCTCTGATCTCGGAAGTAGTCATGACCATGATGTTCTTGTTGGTCATTCTCGGAGCAACGGACAAGAGGGCTCCTCAGGGCTTCGCGCCGATCGCCATCGGCCTTTGCCTGACGCTGATTCATCTGATCAGCATTCCTGTGACCAACACGTCCGTTAATCCAGCGCGCAGCACTGGGGTTGCGGTATTCGTCGGCGGCTGGGCGCTTGCGCAGCTTTGGCTGTTCTGGTTGGCTCCGGTCGTCGGTGGGTTGATCGGCGCCGTGATCTATCGTGGTCTGGGGCGCCAGGATCGGTAGTGAACGGTTGACAACGTTACGGAAAGGAAGATGACATGGACATGGTGAGCTTGATCATCCAATTGGCGAGTGGCGCTGCCGGCGGCAACCTTGCCGGTTCGCTCCTCAAGAAGTTCAGTTTGGGTACGACCGGCAATTCCATCCTCGGAATTCTCGGCGGCGGGCTGGGCGGGCAACTGCTCGGTCTGCTCGGCTCGGGCGCGGCGGCCCAATCGGGATCCGCCGACATCGGCTCCATCATTTCCAGCGTGCTCGGCGGGGGGGTCGGCGGCGGCGTGCTGATGACGATCGTCGGAGTGATTCGCCAGGCGACGCGCAAGTCGCCTTGAACGCAGCCAAGTGCTGGATCATGAACAACGGCGCCTGCTGGCGCCGATAATTGTCGACAAGCGGCTATTACCTGGGCATGCACCGAATTCGAGAGTGAATGCGATAGGTAAAGGAGTGAACGTGAACATCATTCTGTTTCTTATCCTTGGCGGCGTCGCTGGATGGCTAGCCGGACTGATCATGAAGGGGCGCGGCTTCGTCATCCTGGGTAATATTTTTGTCGGCATTATCGGCGGTTTCCTGGGTGGTTTCCTGTTCGGACTCATCGGCGTGACGAGCGGCAGCATGCTCGGCTCGCTGTTGATGGCCGTGGTTGGCGCCGTGGTGTTGCTGTTCATCGTGGGCTTGCTGAAAAAATCGTAAGCGGATTGCCGCTCAGGTTTCGGCGCGGATTTGGCACGGCGGGGTGTCGCTGGTCTCTATGGGAACCGGCGACGCCCCGCTCGGGCGGCCCCTGGCGCGCCGGATTGGCGTCGCAGGCGGGTTTCCGCGCACTCAGGAGGGCACGTATGCAGGACTACGAAAAACTGGGCGCCTTCTATCTGGGGAAGATTTTCGATGCCCAGTTGAACGCCGTCACCGGCGACCTACTGATGTATGACGCCAAGGATCTGACCACCCACGCCGTCTGCGTCGGCATGACGGGCAGCGGCAAGACCGGTCTCTGCATGAGCCTGCTCGAAGAGGCGGCGATCGACGGTATTCCGGCCATCGTGATCGACCCCAAGGGCGACCTCGGCAACCTGCTGCTCGCCTTCCCAGAACTGCAGGCGGCCGACTTCCAGCCCTGGCTGGAGGCCGCCGACGCGGCGCGCAAGGGTCTGAGCATGGAGGAACTGGCGGCCAAGACCGCCGAGACGTGGCGTCAGGGTCTCGACTCCTGGCACCAGCCGCCCGAGCGCATCGCGCGGATGCAGAGCGCGGCCGAGTTCTCGATCTACACCCCCGGCAGCACCGCCGGTCGCGCCGTTTCTGTCTTGCGCTCCTTTGCCGCGCCGCCGGCGGAAACGGTGGCCGACCCGACAGCCTTCCGCGACTATCTGATGTCGGCGGTGTCGGGACTGCTCGCACTGGTTGGTATCCACGGCGATCCGCTGCGCAGCCGCGAGCACATCTTGCTGGCTTCGATTCTCGAGCACCACTGGCGTCTCGGCCAGGATCTAGATATTCCCGCGATGATCCACGAAATCCAGAAGCCGCCGTTCGCCAAAGTCGGCGTCTTCGACCTCGACTCGTTCTATCCGGCCAATGACCGCCTCAGCCTCGCGATGGCGTTGAACAGTCTGATCGCCTCGCCCGGTTTCGCGGTCTGGACGCAGGGAGAACCGCTCGATATTCAGCGTATGCTCTATACCTGGGACGGTCGGCCGCGAATCTCGATCCTGTCGATCGCGCACCTGTCGGACAGCGAGCGAATGTTCTTCGTGACCATCCTCTTGAACGCCATCCTCGCCTGGATGCGCGCCCAATCAGGGACCGCGAGCCTGCGCGCCATTCTCTACATGGACGAGATCTTCGGCTACTTCCCGCCCACGGCGAATCCGCCGTCCAAACCGCCGATGCTCACCTTGCTCAAACAAGCTCGAGCCTTCGGGTTGGGCGTCGTGCTGGCGACCCAGAATCCGGTCGACCTCGACTACAAGGGGTTGGCTAACACCGGCACCTGGCTGATCGGCCGCCTGCAAACCGACCGCGACAAAGCGCGCGTTCTCGACGGATTGGAGAGTGCCGCCGGCGGACTCGGCGACGGATATACCCGAGCCGAGATGGACCAACTGCTGTCGGGACTCGGCAATCGCGTGTTCCTCCTGCACAACGTGCATCGGGCCCAGCCGGTGCTGTTTCAGACCCGCTGGGTGCTATCGTACCTGCGCGGGCCGCTGACGTTGAACCAGATCAAGGCGTTGACCAAACCCGCGCCGACGGCCGCGGCGACAGGCGAAGCACAGCCCGCGTCCGGCGCGTCGATCGGCGCCGTGTCGTCGCCGGCCGCGGCGCCCGCGAGCGCACAGCCGGCGGCGACCGCCCGCCGCCCCACGCTGCCGCCGGGGATCGCCGAGTTCTTCCTGCGTCCGCGGCACGGCGGCGCCGATCAGGTCGAGTATCGCCCGGCGGTCATTGCCCAGGTACGGTTGCATTTCGTCGACGCGAAGACCAAGACCGACTGCTGGCAGACGATCCGCTGCCTGCACCCAGGGGTCGATCACGCGGACGAGCTGCGGTGGGG
>JAQULN010000212.1 GCA_028718575.1 Candidatus Krumholzibacteriia bacterium
CGGACTGCTGATGACGGTCCACTGCGGGCCGGAGCTGGCGCGCTGGCTGCTGCCCAAGGGGTCGGTCGCTGTCGACGGCGTCTCGTTGACCGTCGACGCCGGGCCGCATCGCGATCGCTTCATGGTCAACTTGGTGCCGCACACTCTGCGCGCGACGGATTTGGCGCGCGCCCGGCCGGGCCGCGCCGTCAACCTCGAGATGGACGTACTGGTCAAGGCCGCCCGCGGCGGCCGGTTCGCCCAGATGCTGGCGGCCGCCACGAACGGTGCAGCGGCGCATCGTCCGGATACGGCGCCGCCGTGGACGCAGCCCGCGCCCCGAGCGGCGATCCGGTCGGTGGCTGATATCCGGGCGCTGGGCTTTCACCGCAAGGGACAACGATGAGCGACGACATCCGCCTCGATACGATCGACGAAGCCCTGACCGCGCTGAAGCGCGGCGAGCTGGTGATCGTGGTCGACGACGAAGATCGCGAGAACGAGGGCGACTTCATCATGGCCGCCGAGACGGTCACCCCCGAGGCGATCAACTTCATCGCTAAGCACGGCCGCGGCTTGATCTGCCTGGCGGCGACCCGTGCGCGCATGCAGCAGCTTGATCTGCAACCGATGGTGGCGCGTAACACGGCCCCGCTCAGCACCCAGTTCACCGTCAGCGTCGACGCCGCCGCGGGCATCACCACCGGCATCAGCGCCCACGACCGCGCGCACACCGTCCAGGTCTTCATCGACCCGCGCACGCGGCCGGTGGACCTCGCCCGCCCGGGCCACGTCTTTCCGTTGGAGGCCGTGCCGGGCGGCGTGCTGCGCCGCGCCGGGCACACCGAAGCGGTGGTCGATCTCTGTACGGCGGCCGGGCTCTACCCGGCGGGCATCCTCTGCGAGATCATGGACGAGGACGGACGCATGGCGCGCCTGCCGCGCCTGCGCGCCATCGCGGATCAGTTCGGACTGAAGCTCGTCTCGATCGCGGCGTTGATTCGCTGGCGCCGCGGGCATGAGCGGTTGGTCGAACGCGTCGCCGAGGTCGATCTACCGACCCGCTTCGGCGACTTCCGCCTGGTTCTGTACGCGACCACGGTCGACGACAACCAGCATGTGGCGCTGGTCAAGGGCGCGCCCGGTCCCGACCAGCCGGTGCTGGTGCGTGTGCATTCGGAGTGCCTGACGGGCGATCTGTTCCACAGCCTGCGCTGTGACTGCGGGGAGCAGTTGGAAGCGGCGCTCGCGGCCATCGAGACCGAGGGACTGGGCGTCCTGTTGTACATGCGCCAGGAAGGGCGCGGCATCGGCCTGGCGAACAAACTGAGGGCCTACAACCTGCAGGATCAGGGCGCCGATACGGTGGAGGCGAACCACCGCCTTGGCTTCGCCGCCGACCTGCGCGAATACGGCATCGGCGCCCAGATCCTGCGCGACCTCGGCGTGCGCCGTATGCGGGTGATGACCAACAATCCGCGCAAGATCATCGGGCTGGACAGCTACGGCATCTCGATCGAGGGCCGGGTGCCGCTGGAGATCCGGCCCAACGTGCGCAACCTGAGGTATCTGACCACCAAGAAGCAACGCCTGGGTCACTTGCTCGAGCATCTGCAGGATGCCGGGCAGCAGCACAAGGCCTAGCCGACCGGCGGGCCGGGGAGAAGAGATGGGTAAGATCTACGAAGGCCGGTTCAATGCCGGCGGTAAGCGCCTGGTCATCGTCGCCAGCCGGTTCAACGACTTCTTCACCCGCGAGCTGGTCGACGGCGCGCAGGACTGCCTGCGCCGCCACGACGTGCCCGACGACGCTGTCGATCTCTGCTGGGTTCCCGGCAGTTTCGAGGTGCCGCTCGTGGCCAAGCGCTTCGCGGCGAGCGGCCGCTACGCGGCGGTCATCTGCCTGAGCTGCCTGATCCAGGGCGACACGCCCCATTTCCAGTTCGTCAGCAACGAGATCACCAAAGGCATCGCCCAGGTCGGTCTGGAAACCAACGTACCGGTGGTCTTTGGCGTGGTCACGGCCGAGACCCTGGATCAGGCACTTGAACGGTCCGGCACCAAGGCGGGCAACAAGGGCTTCGACGCCGCGTTGACCGCGCTGGAGATGATCGACCTCTTCGCGGGCATCGCGGCCGACTGAACCGGCGCCCGCGCTTGCAGGATCGCCGCCGGCAGCGCATAATCCAGCGTTCCGATCGAGCCGCCACGGGCGGCGCGGCCTGGGTCCTGGACTCCTTGCGACGGGAGTGCGCCTTGGGTAAACGCAGCAAGGGGCGGGCGTTGCTCTTGCAGGCGATGTATGCGGCGCGGCAGAGCGGCCGCTCGCTGACCGATTGCCTGGAGGATCAGATCGCCCGGCGGGAACCGGCGCCCGATACGGTGAGTTTCGGGCGGGAACTGGCCCGCAAGGTGATCAATTACGGCGCTGCGCTCGAAGCGTCGGTCGGCCCCCTGCTGGCCAACTGGGACCTGGCCCGGGTCGGCGTGCTCGAGCGGCTGATCCTGACCATCGGTCTGGTCGAATTGCACCACAGTCCGGAAGTGCCTCCGCGCGTGATCATCAACGAAGCCTGCGAACTGGCGCGCACGTTTTGCGACGAGAACGCCGTGAAGTTCGTCAACGGCCTGCTGGACCGGGCGCGCGCGGAGCAGGCGGAGCCTGCCGCGGAGCCCGGCGACCGGCAGACCGGCCCCGGCCCGCGCAAGGGGCGAAACGCGTGAGGGAATCGACTCCGGGGCATTGGCAGCGATTCTGGGAAGAAGCCGCCCGCCACGGCTTGGACGACGTCTACGACAACGACGGGCGCCTCATACGGGAGATTGTCGCGTTGGGCGATCTCGCGGGGCGCCGGATCCTCGAGGTCGGCGCCGGCACGGGCCGCGACGCCGTTGCCCTGGCGCGGGCCGGCGCCGAGGTCGTCACGATCGACTATGTCCCCGGTTCGTTGCGGCTGACTTGCCGGGCGGCGCGCGACGCCGATGTGCCGATAGCGCCGGTATGCGGCGACGGCCTGCGGATGCCGTTCGCCGACGCCACCTTCGACGTCGTGTTCCACCAGGGTCTGCTCGAGCACTTCCGCGATCCGCTGCCGCTGTTGCGCGAGAACGTGCGGGTATTGCGGCCCGGCGGCGTCCTGCTGGTCGACGTACCGCAGACTTTCCATTACTACACGCTCGGCAAACAGGCGTTGATCCGACTCAACCGCTGGTTTGCCGGCTGGGAAACCCAGTTCACGATCAGCCGGCTCGAGACGCTGCTGCAAACGGCCGGCACGACGGTGATCCGCAGTTACGGCGACTGGATGGTGCCTGGCCTCTGGTACCGAGCGCTGCGCAAGCTCGTGCTGCGGCGCACCGGCCGCCGGCTCCCGCGCAATCCCGAGCCGCTGTGGCCGTGCGGTCCGCTGGGCCGCGTCTGGCGCCGGCGCTTCGGCGGCACCCGCTTGTCCCTGTACACGACCCCGACGATCGGTTGCCTCGGCCGCAAGCCGGGAGGCGCGCGGTGAAGATCCTCGCCGTCAACTGGCGCGACATCGGCGATCCGCTCGGCGGCGGCGCCGAGCTGCACCTGCACCACATCCTCGCCGGCGCCGCCGCCGCCGGCCACGAGGTCGAACTGATCGCCTCGGCCTACGCAGGCGCGCCGGCCGACGAGGTCCGCGACGGCGTCGTGATGCGCCGGCGCGGCGACTGGCGAGTGGCGAACTTCGTATTGCCCTGGGTCGTCCGCCGGCGGCTGCGCGATCAGGCCTGGGCTCTGCTGATCGAGGACATCAACAAGATTCCCTTCTACACGCCGTTGTATGCAGGGCCGGTGCCGGTGTTGGCGATCGTGCCGCATCTGTTTGGGCGAACTGTCTACCGCGAGACCAATCCGCTCGCGGCCACCTACGTCTGGGCGGGCGAGTGGCCGCTGCCGATCGTGTATCGCAACGCCTGGTTCGAGGTCATCAGCGAGTCGACGGCCGTCGATCTGGCCGCGCGCGGTCTGCCGCGCGAACGCATCACGGTCGTGCATTGCGGGCTGGACCATGACCGCTTCGCGTTGGCCTCGCCGCCGCCGCGGGCGACCGAGCCGTTGCTGGTGTGCTGGTCGCGGCTGCGTCGGTATAAAAGCAACGACGTGGCGATCCGGGCATTCGATCTGATCCGCCGCGAGCTGGCGGCCGCGCGCTTGCTCGTGATGGGCCGCGGACCGGACGAAGGGCGGCTCCGGCGGCTCGTCGCGCATCTCGGGCTCACAGCGCACGTGGAATTTACCGGCCATTTGCCGGGCGGCGAGCTGGTCGACCGTCTGCACCGGGCCCACCTCTGCCTCAATCCGAGTCCGAAGGAAGGCTGGGGATTGACCGTGATCGAGGCCAATCGCTGCGGCGTGCCGGTTATCGCCAGCGACCGCCCCGGCCTGCGCGACTCGGTGCGCGACGAGCAGACCGGTCTCCTGGTGCCGTACGGCGATCCGCGGGCGATGGCGCAAGCCGCCTTGCGGCTTCTGTACGACCGCGATCTCTGGTCCTGTTTCAGCGATGCCGCCGTCGCCTGGGCGAAGACATTCAGCTGGCCGCGCTGCGTGTCCGCCTCGCTGGCGCTCTGCGAGCGGGTGGCCGCAGAAAAACGGCGCCCGTCATGAACCGCGGGCACGTGAAATTCCTCCTGAAGCTACTGTTCAGTGTGGGATTGCTGTGGGTGGTGCTCGCGCGCCTGACCTGGACCGAGGTGCGCGAGGCACTGGTCGCTCCGCGCTGGAACTGGTTGGTCGCGGCGCTGGCGGTCTACGGCCTTTCCGCCGCTGCCGGCGCCAAGCAGTGGACGTGGATCCTGCGCGCCGCAGGCCTGCGCACCGCCCGCGGCGAATTGCGGCGCCTCTACTTCATCGGGCTGTTCTTCAACAACTTCCTGCCGGCGAATATCGGGGGCGACGCCTACAAGATTCTGGATCTGGGCCGCCGCGAGGGAGGTCCGGGCCGGGTGTTCTGCGCCACGTTGCTCGACCGCCTCATCGGTCTGGCCGCTCTGACCGCTTTCGCCTGTGTCGCGGCCGTCGCCGGCCTGGCCGTCGGAATCTCCCTGCCGCAAGTCGCGTGGTTGCTGGCGTTGGTGTTGCTCTTGTTGATCGGCGCGCTGGTGTCGCTGATCAGCCGCCGGCTCGGCGCTCGCCTGCCGCCGTTGCTCGCGCGCCTGCGGCTGCAATCCTTGGCGCGCCATGCCGCGACCGCGATGACCGAATTCGCCGTCTACCGGACCCGCTTGCCGTGGCTGGGGCGGATCTTCTTGTTCAGCTGCGGCGTGCAGACCTTGCGCATGGCGGTCCACGTGCTGGTTGCGGTGGGTTTGCGGCTGGAGCCTTCCGCCGGCCAGATCTTGCAGTTGGCGGTGCTGGTGCCGCTGTTGGCGCTGAGCTTGACCTTGCCGGTCACGGTCAATGGCATCGGTCTGCGCGAGACGGTCTCCAGCGCGCTCCTCGTTCATACGGGTCTGACCGCCCATGGCGTGGTGGCGATGGAAATGACGGCGTTTTTGGTGATGGTGGTGTTCAGCCTGGTCGGCGGCGTACTCTGGTGGCGCGGGCGCGTGCCGGCGGCGCCGCGCCCGTGACGAAAGCTTGTCGCCGGGGCAGCGCTGTGTTACGTTCTGCAGCCTGAAGTGCTTTGGGAATCGCCATTTATGCAAGGGGTCGCCGTGAACCGACCGTGGTACCGCCAGCCGGATTTCTGGCTGCCCG
>JAQULN010000213.1 GCA_028718575.1 Candidatus Krumholzibacteriia bacterium
CGCTGGCGGCAAGCGCCGGTGCCGCGCGCGTTTCTCGTCGATCTGCTCCATCATTACCAGCGAGAAACCGTGGTTACCACGGTCCGCCTCGACGGGCGCCTGGTGGGCGGGCACTTCTGTCTGGTGTCGCGCCGCCGGCTGGTGCCATATCTGAGTGCCGCCGATGCCGAACTGGCGCGCACTCACTTCCTGCATACGCTGCTGTACTGGCAGGACATCGTCCACGCGTGCGCGGTCGGGCTGGAAGCGGTGGATTTTGGCGGCTGTGTCGGGCGCGACAGCCTCTGGGATTTCAAGCGGCGTTGCGGCGGCCAGCCGGAAGCCCGCTTGCAAGTCCAAGCGATCAGCCGTACCGGCCGCTGGCTGGCGAGGCTAGGCGCGCTGCGGGGACGCAACCTGAGGCAGCGCTCGTGAAACTGGCGCAGACCGGATCCCGGATCTTGTTCTGGCGAGCGTTGCAGAAGCTCGCCGGCGCGATGCTGGTGCTGGTGATCGCGCACGGCCTGGGTCCGGGGGACAACGGACGCTTCAGCCTGACGCTCATGCTGGTGATGGTTTTCGCCGCGGTGCTCAGCGGCGGCGTCGGACTGGCATCGGTGCCTTACGTCCGGCAGCGTAAGGTCGCAACCGGACGTTTACTGGCCGCCCAGTATGGGTGGCTGGGGCTGGTCCTGTTGGTGCTGGGCGCTTGTGCTTTCGGCGTGCGGCGGGCGCCGGTTTGGATGTGGCTCGAGAACAGCCTCGGCTGGGATGCGCCGCTTTTGGCCGCGGCGGTGGCGGTGATCTTAGCGCTGCTGGCCTTCGAGACGGCCAACTACGTTCTGCTTGCATGCGGCAAGGTCGTCGTCGGCACCCAGACGGCGGCGGTGCGCTCGCTGTTGCATCTGGCCGCGGTCGCGATCTTGCTCTGGCGGACCTCGCTGAATCTCGCGGCGGCGGTCTGGTCATTGACGCTCATCTATCTGGGCGCCGGCCTGTGGCTGACCTGGCGTGCCCGCGCCGAGCTGCGCCGGCTGTCGCCGGATCCGGATCCGGAACCGGAACCGGCGCTGCGCGCTGTGTCGCCCTCGCTGCCGGTCCTTGTCGGCAATCTCTTGCGGCGAGGCTGGTTGGGACAACTTTCGGCGATCAGCTACCTGCTGATGTTGAGGCTCGACCAGATGCTGCTGGAGTCGTATCTGGACGTGACGGCGGTCGGGATCTACTGCATGGCGGCGTGGGGCACCGAGCTGCTCTGGCTGTTGCCGGAAGCGCTGCATCCGCTCTTGGTGCATGGTTCGGCCGATCCGCGCGACGCGGAGCGCGACAGCACCGCGGCGCGCGCGGTGCGCCTCGGGCTCTGGGCCACTGCCGCGGCGGCGATTCCTCTGGCTGTGTTGGCAGAACCGCTGCTCGGGCTACTCCGCGGCGGCGCTTATTTGCCCGCCGTCGGCGCGCTGTGGGTCTTGTTGCCGGGCGCGGTCGCGTTCACGCCCGGGGTCATCCTCGCGGGTGATTTCATCGGTCGCGGCGTTCCGCACTGGAATACCCAGGCGAGCGCCGTGACCGTCGGTGTGAACGTGATCCTCTGCCTGATGTGGATTCCCCGCCTCGGCATCCTCGGGGCGGCGTGGGCCTCGACCGTGGCGTATGCGTTGGGCTCAGGGATCATGGTCTGGCGATTCCAGCGCCTCACCGGTCAGCGCTGGCGAGACCTCTTTCTGCTGCGGCCGTCCGATCTCCGTCGCTAGTCAAGGTCCTCCCATAGATTAGCTAACTAACTTAATCATAGAATCTTATGGCTCTGAATGGCGATTGCCAGCCCGCAATGACTCGCGGATTCGTACCACTCGACATCGCCCACAATTCACCACCACCCGGTCGGGCATATAACCGTTCATCTAATATACTGATTTTATTATATTTAAAAAATTTCCCGGCGATCGAAAAAAAGGTGATTGACATGACCTAGGTCAGCAAACTATGGTGGCGTCGATGGCGGTGGGTATTTGTGGGAGAAAGTGGTTCGCCGGGACTCCGGCGATTGGAGACGGCGCTGATGAGCGACGAACTGCAGGTTCCCGAAGGTCAAGCAGCCGATTCGCTGCTCTTCGGTTCCTACGAGCGCTCCCTTGATGCCAAAGGCCGCTTCAACGTGCCGTTCCGCTTCCGTGCCAAGGAAGCGGGCAAAGAGGATGAACCGGTCCGTTTCATGATCACTGAAGATGCCCAGGGCGTGGTCAGTCTCATGACTCGCGACAACTACGAGGCATCGTTGCGGAGCGCCTTGAAGCTGCGACGCGGCCGGGAACAGTGGCATTTCGTGCGCTGGTTGGCGACCCACTCGCAACCGGTGCAACTGGACGGCCAAGGCCGTGTCGCGATTCCGCAGAAGTACCTGGAACGGATCGGCGCGAAGAAACGCCTGCTCGTCGTCGGAGTCGGCAAGCGAATGGAACTGTGGGATCCGGCGCGCATCACGTCCGTCCAGACGGCGACCGGCGATCCCGCCGAGGAGTTCTTCGACGTGTTCTACCAGGACGAGTTGGATTGACAGTCCGGCCGCCCAAGGAGGGGCGGTCCAACGGGGAAGGGAGTCCAACCATGCCGGGCGAGGGGATCCGCACCGCAGGAGGTCACATGGGTACGCGAGGGTGGCCCGAGTTCCGCATTACGGTCCAGGGCCGGACCGTGCGGATCCACCTCGCCGGCATTCTGGATCGCGCCGGTGTGCAACGGCTGATCCGCGCCGCGACGCCGATTCTCGGCGAGCGCGACTTTTCGGTGACTCTCGACGGTTCGCGGCTGCGGCATCTCGACTACCGCTGCGTCGCGATGCTGTTGCGCTGGCGACGGAGCCTGCGCAGTTATGGCCACCGGCTGCATCTGGCCGGTTGGAATGGATACCTGACCGCTATCCTGGCCATGGAGGACTGGGACGGCGAACTGGAGGAAGGATGCCGGACCATGCCTCAGCGCCTGGTGCGGCAGTCCCCGCGGCACATTCAGGTGCCATGACGTGCCGTCTACACGTCCCGGTACTCAGGGACGAGGTCTGCGGCTGGTTGCAGCCGGGGCCGGGACGACGGCTCGTGGACGGGACCTTCGGATACGGCGGGCACGCCACCGCGTTGCTCGACGCCGGAGCGGACGTCCTGGGTCTGGACCTGGATGAGGTGGCGGTCGTGGCCTGCAGACGGATCTCGACCGACCGCCCCCGCCTTCACTGCCAGCAGCGCAGTTTCGTCGAGTTGCGCGAGGCGCTGGCGGCGGTGGGGTGGACGCAATGCGACGGTTTGTTGCTCGATCTTGGCGTCAGTTCGCCGCAGCTCGACGATCCCGCCAAGGGTTTCAGCTATCGCGCCGATGGCCCGTTGGACCTGCGTTTCTGCCAACAGCGCGGCCGCCCGGCACACGAGCTCCTTGTGGACCTGGACGAGACGGAACTCGCTCAGATCCTGCGCGACTTCGGGGAGCAGCGTGGCGCCAGGGAGCTGGCCCGGGCCATGAAGGGTGCGGAGCGGACGGAGCCGCTCCGCACCACGGCGCAACTGGCGGCGGTCGTGCGGGCGGCGCTACCGGCTACCGCGCCGGTCAACGCAGTCCTCAGCCGCGTCTTTCAGGCGCTACGGATCGCCGTGAACGAGGAGTTGACGGCCTTGCAGTCCGTGTTGTCCCAGGCGTTGACCGCGGTGGCCCCGGCCGGGCGCGTGGCGGTCATCGCCTACCACTCGCTGGAAGACCGCATCGTCAAACGATGGCTCGACCGCGAGCGCCGCGACTGCGTCTGTCCACCGGAGGTGCCGGTCTGCCGTTGCGGGCATCGCGCCGCTTTGCGGCCGCTGACCCGCCGCGCTGTGACTCCCAGTGCCGCCGAGATCATAGCCAATCCACGCGCGCGCAGCGCCAAACTGCGCGTCGCTGAGGTGTTACCGAACGGCGAGAGAAGCGCGCAATGACCAGGATGCACGCCGCACGCAGCGCGGGCGGCAATTGGTCGATGGCCCATCACCGCGACGCCTCCCGCTACCGGGTGCGCTTGCTGCTGGCGAGTCTGCTCTTGACGGCGCTGCTCGCCGGCGCCATTCGGCTGGGCAACGCCGTCACCAGCCTGCGCCGCGAGATCCTCGATCTCGACCGCGCCTGCAGCAACCTCGAGGCCCAACGGGCGCAGCTGGCCGTGAGGTGGAATACCGAGAGTTCACGGCAGGTGGTGATGCGACGGGCTCAGGTCGAGCTCGGCCTGGTCAGCCACGCCGCCCCTGACGCGATCTTGATCTCGCTGCGTGACGACGCTCGATCGGATCTGTCCTGGCCGCGCCTGCTGCAGGCGCTTGGCCCGCTGGACTTGACGCCCGCCGCCCTGGCAGGGCCGGAGCGGTGATGCCGGCGCCTCGCGGCATCAGCGCGCGGCTGACTCTCGTCAAGGTAGGTTGCCTACTCGTCGGCGCGTTGCTATCAGCGCGCCTGATCCAGGTGCAGGTGTTCCAGCACGCGCAGCACCGCGAGGCCGCCAAGCGGCAATGGCTGCAAGCGCGGACGCTCGCGCCCCGGCGCGGCGATCTCTTCGATCGCGCCGGCCGGCCGTTGGCGCTGACGGTCAGCTCGTTCCGCGTCGGCGTCGCTGGCACCCTGGTCAAAGAACGCGAAGATCTGATCGCTGCGGTTGCCGAGGTTCTTGAGCAGTCACCGGAGCAGATCGCGCGGCAGTTGCGCGCGTCGCCGCGAAGCCACGCGGTGCTGGCCCAACAGGCATTTCTCGATCAGGCACAGCAGCGTCGGCTGCTACGGTACGCCGCGGTGACCCTCGACGAGCAGATCGGCCGGGTCTATCCCCTCGACGGCGTCGGCGCCTCGTTGCTCGGCTTCTATCGCGAGGATCCCGACAGCGTCCAGCATCGTACCGGCCTCGAGTTGGGGCTGGATAATCTGCTCAAGGGCCAGCCCGGCCGCGCGATGCGGGTGCGATCGGGGCTGGCGGGACAGGACCACGGCGAGGTCGTCGTCGTGCCGGTTCGGCACGGGGACCACGTCGTGTTGACCATCGACGCGGATTTGCAGGAGATCTGCGAGGCTCGTCTTGCCGACGCGGTGCGAGCCAGCGGTGCCGCCGGCGGTTCGGTACTGGTGCTCGATCCCGCCACGGGCGACGTCCTGGCGGCGGCGAGTTGGCCGCTGCTCGAGACGCGGGAACGGTCGGTGCGCGACGCCGCTTGCTGGATCAACAGCAACCTGACGACTGCCTACGAACCAGGTTCGGTGTTCAAGATCTTCACGGCGGCGGCGTTGCTCACGAGCGGCGCCATCGACACGGCGACGACGTTCGACTGCGCCGACAACAGCTTCGACGGCTTTACTATCCGCGAAGCGGAGGGTCACCGCTACGGCCGGCTGTCCTTCATGGCGGCGTTCGCCCAGTCCAGCAACGTTTGGTTCGCGCGGGCCGCAGCCAACCTGTCGCCGCGCGAACAGCACCGAGCCTTGCTCGACTTCGGCTTCGGCCGGGGCACCGGCGCGTCGTATCCCGCCGAGAGCGACGGCATTCTCGCCGCGCCGGCCGACTGGTCCGCGCGGTCGCAGGCGACGCTGGCCATCGGTCAGGAGATCGCCGTTACGCCGCTGCAACTCGGCTTGGCGGCGGCGGCGGTCGCGAACGGCGGTACGCTCTATGCGCCGCGCCTCTACAGCGAAGTGCGGGCGGCCGATGGTTCG
>JAQULN010000214.1 GCA_028718575.1 Candidatus Krumholzibacteriia bacterium
GTCGTTTCCGCCGGCGATCGCAGTGGCGATCTTCTCGGCCGAGTACGCCCCGCGCTGGCTGGCCCACATCATCGACGGGCTGGTCGACCTGATCGCCGCCGTGCCCAGCGTCGTGGTCGGTATCTGGGGGATCTTCGTCTTCGCGCCTTGGATGCGGGAAACCTTCTACATGCCGGCTTACCTGTGGGCGGCCGACCGCCACCCCGATTTGCTGCCGCTGCTCGGCAGCCCGATCGGTTACGGCATGACGACCGCGGTGATCGTCCTGGCGTTGATGATCATTCCGTTCACCGCCGCGCTCAGCCGCGACGCCATTCGACTCGTGCCCAAGGAACAGCGCGAGGCCGCGCTGGCCCTGGGCGCGACGCGCTGGGAGGTGATCCGCATGGCTGTGCTGCCGTACGCCCGCAGCGGCATCATCGCCGGCGCCATTCTCTCGTTCGGACGCGCGATCGGCGAGACCATGGCTGTGGCGATGCTGATCGGCAACAAGAATACCCTACCGTTCAACCTTTTCGGCGCGGCGGCGACGATGCCCTCGGTGATCGTCAACGAATTTCGTGAAGCCGTGGAGAACCTGCACCTGTCCAGCCTGATGGCGATCGGCTTCTACCTGTTCTTGATCTCGCTGCTGGTCAATCTCTTCGCCGCCTATCTGCAACGGAAAATGGCGGTGTCGGGAGGTCGCGCGGTATGAACCTCAAGCGGCGGCATTGGCGCGACCGTCTCATGTTGGGCGTTCTGAGCGCGGCAACCTTGCTCGTGCTGATCCCGCTCTTCATCGTGATCGCCTATGTGGTGGTGCAGGGGATCGGGGCGTTGAACGGCGACTTCTTCACCAAGGAGTTGGGTTCTCCGGCGCGCGCGCAGATGGGCCAGGAGACCGGCCTCGTGCATACGATCCTGGGCACGATGGTAGTCGATCTGCTAGCTCTCTTGCTGGCCGTGCCGCTAGGGATCGGCGCCGGTATCATGCTCTCGGAGTACCCTGATCACCGACTGAATCCCCTGTTGCGTCTGCTCAACGACACGCTCAACGGCATGCCGGCCATCTTGAAGGGTCTGCTGGCTTTCGCCTTGATCGTCAAGCCGATGGGCACGTTCTCGGGATTCGCCGGCGCGGTCGCGCTCGCGTTCGTGATGCTGCCGATCATCGCCCGCACCACCGAGAGCGCGTTGATGATCATCCCCTGGTCGATCCGCGAAGCCGGCCTGGCTCTCGGCCTGCCGCGTTGGCGGGTCGTCCTGTCGACGATCATTCCGACCGCACGCGTCGGGTTGATAACTGGAATCTTGATCGCGTTCGCCCGGGCCGCCGGCGAGGCGGCGCCGCTCTTGTTCACCTCCTTCGGCAACAACTATCTGCCGAGCCACTGGAGCGGCTGGTTGTTGGGCCCGGTCGACACCCTGCCGCAGCGTCTCTACAGCTTGGCCATCAGCCCCTACAAGCAATGGCACGAGATGGGTTGGGCGGCCGGAATCATTCTCTTGTCGATGGTCATCGTGGCGTTCGTGATCGGCCGGCTGGCCTGGTCCGGCGGCCGCGTTGCGAAACGCTAGGAGCGCGGATCGTCATGGAACAGGCAGAGGCACGCAAGACCTTGGTAACGAGAGCGCCGTACGGTAGAAGGCCCGAGGGGCAGACCGCGGAACTGCGCGAAATGGGCAAGGTGCGCATGCAGGCGCGCAGCCTGAGCGTGCACTACGGGACGGCCGTCGGGGTGCGCGACGTGACGCTGCCGATCTACAACCAGCAGATCACCGCCCTGATTGGTCCCTCCGGTTGCGGCAAGACCACGTTTCTCCGCGCGCTGAACCGCATGCACGACCAGACGCGGGGCGCGCGCGTCACCGGCCAGGCGCTGCTCGACGGCGAGGACATCTACGCGCCGAAGATCGACCCGGTGATCATCCGCCGCCGCGTCGGGATGGTCTTTCAGAAGCCGACGCCGTTTCCGACCATGTCGATCTACGACAATGTGGTGGCGGGCCTGAAGCTGGTCGGTATCCGCAACACGGCGCTCCTGGACGAGGTCGTGGAGCGGGCCCTGCACCAGGCGGCGCTCTGGGACGAGGTCAAGGACCGCCTGCGCAATCCCGGCGGCAGCCTGTCCGGCGGCCAGCAGCAGCGGCTGTCGATCGCCCGCGCCCTGGCGGTGGAGCCGGAAGTGCTCTTGATGGACGAGCCCACGAGCTCGCTCGACCCGCAATCGACCATGCGGATCGAGGAGTTAATGGCCGAGCTGAAGACGCAGGTGACCATCGTCATCGTGACGCACAACATGCAGCAGGCGAGCCGCATCTCCGATCACACGGCGTTCTTCTACGTCGGCGACCTGGTGGAGTTCAATCCCACGCGCAAGATGTTCACCAATCCGGACGAAGACCGCACCGAGGATTACATCACCGGGCGGTTTGGTTGATCGCGCCGCGTGCGATCGATCCGGCCGGGTTCGCCTGATTCGACCGCGCCCCCTCACGCACTCAGCCGCCGGTACACGATCCGATGCGGCCGCTCGGCCTCCACTCCGAGGCGCTGGCGGCGGTCCTCCAGGTAGTCCGACACGTTGCCCTCGTACCAGCGCACCTCGCTGTTGCCCTCGAAGGCCAGCACGTGGGTGCAGATGCGGTCGAGGAACCAGCGGTCGTGGCTGACGACGACCAGGCAGCCGCCGAAGTCGAGCAGAGCGTCCTCCAGTGCGCGCAGCGTGTCCACATCTAGGTCGTTGGTGGGCTCGTCGAGCAGGATCAGGTTCGCCCGCGACTTGAGTAGGTTCGCCAGGTGCACGCGGTTGCGCTCGCCGCCCGAGAGCACGCCTACCTTCTTCTGCTGGTCGGCGCCCTTGAAGTTGAATCCGGCGCAGTAGGCGCGGCTGTTGACCAGCACGCCGCCGAGGTCGAGTTCCTCGGCGCCGCGCGCGATGTTTTCGTAGACGGTCTTCTCGGCGTCGAGGTCGTCGCGGGTCTGGTCGACATAGGCGAGCTGCAACGTCTCGCCCAGACGCAGCTCGCCGGCGTCGGGCTTTTCCTTGCCGGTGATCAGGTTCAGCAACGTCGTCTTGCCGGCGCCGTTGGGGCCGATCACACCCACGATGCCGCCGCGGGGCAGATCGAAGCTCAGGTCGTCGAAGAGCAGCTTGCCGCCGTAGGCCTTGCGCAGTCCCTTGGCGCTGACCACCAGCTCGCCGAGGCGGGGGCCGGGCGGGATGCGGATCTGCGCCGCCTTCTGGCGCAGACCGCGTTCCTGCTGCACCAACTCCTCGTACTGACCGAGGCGGGCCTTGCTCTTCTTGTGGCGGGCGCGCGGTGCGGTGCGCACCCATTCGAGCTCGCGCTCCAGCGTCTTCAATCGCTTCTGGTCGGTCTTCTCCTGTTGGCGCAGCTTCTCCTGCTTCTGCTCCAGCCAACTCGAGTAATTGCCTTCCCAGGGCACGCCCTTGCCGTTATCCAATTCGAGGATCCAGCCGGTGACGTTGTCGAGGAAGTAGCGGTCGTGGGTGACCACGACCACGGTGCCGTGGTACTCGCGCAGGTGCTTCTCGAGCCAGGCCACCGATTCGGCGTCGAGGTGGTTGGTGGGCTCGTCCAGCAGCAGCAGGTCGGGCCTTTCGAGCAGCAGGCGGCAGAGCGCGACGCGCCGTTTCTCCCCGCCTGAGAGCGTACGCACGTCCTGTTCGCCGGGCGGGCAGCGCAAGGCGTCCATGGCCACCTCGAGGTGGCGGTCGAGTTCCCAACCCTCGACGGCGTCGATCTTGTCCTGCAGTTCGCCCATTTCGGTCATCAACGCGGCCATCTCGTCGTCGTTCACGTCCGGTTCGCACATGCGCTGGGAGATGGCGTTGAAGCGGTCCACCATATCCTGGACATGCCTGACCGCCTGCAGCACGTTGCCCTTGACGTCCAGGGAGGGGTCCAATTCGGGTTCCTGGGGCAGCCACCCCACCTTGACCGCTGGATCGGGGAACGCCTGGCCGTCGAACTCGGTCTCCACTCCGGCCATGATGCGCAGCAGGGTGCTCTTGCCGGAGCCGTTCAGGCCGATGACCCCGATCTTGGCGCCGGGGAAGAAGCTCAGCCAGATGCCGTCGAGGATGACGCGGTTGGGCGGAACCGTCTTGCGCAGTCCCTGCATGGTGAAGATGTAGGGTTGGGCCATCGAAGGGGCATCTCCGGGTCAGGGGATCGGTGCCGAGCGCTGGTCGGTCTCGCCCATGCTACAGTCAAACACTCGGTTGTGCCTCGAAAATCGTTGCTGGCAACCGCCAAGTCGAATCAACATGGTCGATTCCCCCCGCGCCACCGCTTCGGCCATGGAACATATTGCTAAACAATAAGATCAGGCGCTGAGCAACAACTGTCGAGGCACAACCTGGGGAACGCCCGCCAGATCGAGCGGGTCTTACCGTCCCTGGCTTACCGGACATTCTCGCAGGTTTCTTTATTTGATAGTTGATTGGCACCCATCGAAGTAGTACAATTAGACAAGTTGGGCCGGTTTAAGACAATTTTTCGAGTAAATTCTCAAGTGAAGGAGTTGATTGGAATGAAGAAGCTAACAATCAGTTTGATCGTGCTGTCGCTGGCCGTTGCCATGACGGGCCTGGCTCTCGCGAAGGAGTCGCCGCGGTCCGTCGAGGGCGCGCCGGGCTTCCGCGCTGAGGCCGTTCGTGCCTACATGGAAGGCTTCGAAGGCGCTTTCCCCCCCGACGGCTGGTCGCAGATCATCACCGTTCCGTCCAACACGTGGACGCAGGACTTTGTCGCGACTCCGTTCGAGGGATTGGCCCATGCCCACGTTCTGTGGCAGGACGTGACCGAGCAGTACGAAGTTCTGTCGTTCGACTATCTGATCGATACGGCCGCCGAAGAGGATCACCTGGTCTTCGCGACGATGGGCAGCATGTACTGGTCGTCGGGCGGGAACTTCACCGTCGAAGTCGACGGGACCGAAGTCTACAACTTCTACAATGAGTTCACGGCTGGGAACTTCGTGTGGGATCTCGTCGACGTCGACCTGTCGGCCTACAACGGTCAGACTGTGACGATCTCCTTCATCTACGCCGGTCTCAACGGCGCGGATCATCACTTCGACGCGGTGAGCATCGACGCCGGCGCGCCGCCGCCGCCGCCGCCGCCGACCAACGACCTCTGCGAGAACGCCATCGATCTGGTCGAACAGGATCTCGAGACCTTCACCGTGGATCTCTGCCTGGCGAATAACAGCTACAACGCGGCCGATTCGGGCGCCAGCTGCACCGGCTACAGCTCCAACGGCAACGACGTCGTCTACAAGATCTACCTGACCGTGGGTCAGGAGTTCACCGCGTCGCAGCAGGGTTCGCACGACTCGGCCATCTGGCTGGCGACCGACTGCGCCGATCTGCCCGGCACTTGCGTCGTCGGCGCAGACGATACGGTCACCGGCGGCATCGAGACGATCACCTACACGGCGGACGTCGAGGGCTGGTACTACCTGATCATCGACGGCTACTCGGGCTGCAGCCTGACGACTGTTACGGTGGTCTTCCCGCCCATCGCCACCGAGAGCACCAACTGGAGCAACGTCAAGGCGATGTATCGCTGAACTGCCTCTGCCTGCCCGCAACCGGTCCGCATGACGGCCCCCCTCTTCGGAGGGGGGCAATTTTTTGGCGCCACCTCAACGGAGCCTGTAAACGAT
>JAQULN010000215.1 GCA_028718575.1 Candidatus Krumholzibacteriia bacterium
GATCTTTCTGCTCTTGCTCGTGAAGAACCTCGCCCATTATTCCGGCGCCGTGATGATGACCTATGTCGGCCAGCGCGTGATCAAGAACATGCGCGACGACGTCTTCGCCGCTCTCCTCGCCATGCCGCTAGGGTTCTTCCATCGCCACCGTGCCGGCGAGTTGATCAGCCGGGCCACCAACGACGTCCAGATCGCGAACAAGACCATCAGCGTCAGCGTAACGAACCTCGTGCGCGATCCCCTGTTGATCGTGTCGTACTTCGCGGTTTGCCTGTACATCAGCTGGCCGTTGACCCTCATCGCGCTGCTGGTGCTGCCGCTGTCGATCGGCGTGATCGTGCGCATCGGCAAGCACCTGCGCCGCTACAGCCACCGGCAGCAGGAACGGCTGGCCGATCTCACCAGCGTGCTGCAGGAGACGGTGTACGGGATTCGTGTGGTAAAGGCGTTCGCGATGGAGACCTTCGAGCGGCACCGGTTTCTCCGCGAAAGCGAGCGATTGTTCCGCGACGTGTTCAAGATCGAACGGACCGCGCAGCTCGGCATTCCGCTCACCGAACAACTATCGGCGATCGTCGGCATCTTTCTTCTCTGGTATGGCGGCCGGCAGGTCTTGGTGGAAGGAACCATCGCGCCCGAGGCGTTCGTCGTGTTCATGGTGTGCCTGTTCTCGATGGTACACCCGATCAAGGTCATGGCGCAGGTCAACAACGCGATCCAGGAGGGGATGGCCGCCGCGGAGCGTCTGTTCACGATCCTCGACGCCGAACCCGAAACCGGCGACGAAATCGGCAAGCCCGAACTTCCTCCCGCCCGGGGTCGAGTCCAGTACCGGAATGTCAGCTTCGGCTATCTGCCCAACGAGCCCGTGCTGCGGGACATCAACCTCGAAGCCCGGCCGGGCGAGGTGATCGCCCTGGTCGGCAGCAGCGGCGCCGGCAAGTCGACGCTGGTCGATCTGTTGCCCCGTTTCTACGATCCGCAGGCCGGGGAGATCTTGATCGACGGCCACGACATCCGAGGCGTCACCTTGGCCTCGCTGCGCCGCAACCTTGGCATCGTCGCGCAAGAGGTCATCCTTTTCAACGACACCGTCCGCAACAACATCGCCTATGGCATGGGGGAGATCCCTCCGGCGAATACCGAAGCCGCCGCGCAGGCCGCCAACGCGCACGAGTTCATTATGCGCCTGCCGCAGGGCTACGATACGGTGATCGGCGATCGCGGCGTCATGCTGTCAGGCGGCGAACGACAGCGCTTGAGCATCGCCCGCGCCATTCTCAAGAATCCGCCGATCTTGATCCTGGACGAAGCCACGAGCGCGCTCGACACCGAGAGCGAGCAACTGGTGCAGCAGGCCATCGATCGCCTCGTGCGCGACCGCACGACGTTCGTCATCGCTCATCGCTTGAGCACCGTGCGGCGCGCGGACTGCATCCACACGCTGCGGAACGGCCGGATCGTCGAATCCGGCACTCACGACGAACTGCTGCGCTCCGGCGGGGTCTACGCTTCCCTCTACAATCTGCAATTCCAAGGTCAAGAACTGTAGAACCTCTCCGCCGAGCCTTGCGAGCCCGCGTTCTGGCGAGCATTGGCCGTATTTCTCGCGACGGTCGCTCACGAGTGATCGGGGGTTAATCTCCGGCGATTCCTGCCGATAACACCCTGGAATCACCCTGAGCCCCGGAGAGGCGACCATGGCGGCCCTTGAACAACTCTTGTTTGGTTTTCGCGCCGATAACGAACCCCGGCGCTCGATTCTGGCCCAGTCTCCGGGCATGACGCGCGATTGCGCGGAGGAAGTGGTCCGTTTCTGCGAAGGTTGGGGAGCGGTCCCGGTCGAAGGCATCCGCCGCCCGGTCCTGATGTCGTTCCCTTTGGTGACCCGCCTGGCGAGCCTGCCGGGCGATCTCTATGTCGTGATCCATGTTTCGGCGGGATTGAAGCCGCTCTACCATGCCGCGGTGCTCAGCCTGACCGACTACCTGGAATTCGATCTGAATCCTTATGGTCTGGCGCAGGAAGACGTGTTCTTGTCCACCTGGGAGCCGGACCTCGCACTGGCGAGGCGCGAGCTGCGCCCCGGCGCGCTGGCGCCGCTGGTCTCGCCGCCGCCGGGACCGACTGATCTGGGCAGCATCGACGAGGCCTTGCGCCAGATCCTGGCCAACCAACGGCTGCTGCTGCCCCTGGAGCGCAGCAGCAGCGACAGCGACCGTTTCCTGGCCTTGACGATCGCCAGCCTGCCGCGGGTTCTGCGGCAGAACCTGCGTTTTGCCGCCTGGGCGCCGAGCGGCACGAACCGCTACTCGCTGGCGGCCACCTATCGAGAGGCGGCTCCGTTCACGTCGTGGCAACCGTACCTGATGACCAGCATCTTGGGTGAGCTCAGCGCGCCGTGCGAGGAGTACCTCACGGGCGTCCGGCGTTGTCTGCGCGACGGCGACCTTGCAGGTCTGGAGCGTTTGAGCGCCTCGGCCCGCGTCGATCTGGCCCATCTGGGGACGTCAAGCAAGCGCACGCTGCCCAAGGCGTTGACCGCGGCGGTGCCTGAGCACGCCGCGCAGGCGATGGAGCAACGCGGGAAACAAGCAGGCCGACAGCGTCACGCCGCCGCCACGGCAACAGCGACTCCGCGCGCTGCCTCAGTACGGACCGACCGCCAATCCACGGCCGCCAGCGGCAGCGGTCCCTCTCGCCGGCGGACGCGGCCGCTGCAGCACCGGCATGCAACAAATCACAAACGCAACGCCGCCGTGCTGCTCTTTGCCGTGGTGTTCGTGGCCGGCGGCTACTTTTTCTGGGCCGTGCACCACACCCGTCCGGCGCCCGTCGCGCCGTCAGACGCCGCCGCGGAATTAACCGCCGCCGGCGCCAAGACCAAAACGGCGAAACCCGCCGCCGCCGCCGCCGCGGTCGACGTCACGGTGCCGCCGCCGGCGTCGCGCGACGATATTGTCGACGTCGGGCAACTCTATCGCCGCTTGTTGGCCGGTACGCGACAGGCTGGCCAGACCGATGTCGCGGCGCTCGACGCCGACCGGCGTCGCCGCGGGTTGGAAGCGTTGGCCCAGGCGCAATTGACCTTGACCGCGCAGGGGCGCAGCTACCTGGCTGCGGCGGAAGACCGTCTCGCCGGAACCGCCGCGGGGGAGAACGCCGCCGAGAACGACGCGGATCGACTGTGGACGCGGGGCCAACTGCTGGCCCGCGAGCTGCGCCGGCTGGCGCTGGCGCAGGTGTCGCTGCGCGACCAGGTCGATTGGCGGGACCTCGCCGACCTGGAGCAACCGCGGTTGGTGTCGCGGCTCGACTCTCTACTGGCGCGGCGCCAGGCGCAAGCACCGCTCGAACCGGCCCTGGCCGAGGTGCAACAGCTCTTGGCCGGCGTCGACCTGCGGACCCGCCAGATCGGCGGCGTGGTGTCGCTCGAGACCCTGCTGGCAAGCGAGCGCTGGGAACCCCGCTGGAATGACGACTGCGAGACCGCCGTCGACGCGCTGGTCGGCGTTCGTCAGGCGCGCGCCCGGCGCCTGCGGGACGACGCCCTGCTGTTGGTGCGGCTGAAACGGGCCGAGCACGCCACCGGCTTTGCGGACCAGGCTTTCCTGGCGACCTACGGACCCTGGGCGCTGGAGAATCCGGCCGTAGCTGATATTCTGCCCGACGTCTTCGAGCGCGGACAGGCGTCTGGCGAAGACGCGCCGGCGTTGTTGCGCGCGACGGCCGCGTTCTACACAGCCTTGGCGCGGGCCGCCGTGCCGAACGCCCCGTTCGATCTGGTGGCGGCCACGCTGGTGGACCTGGCGGAGAATCGCGCCAGCCGGTTCGATCCCGGTGCGTACGGGGATCATCTGGCCCGCTTGCGCTTCACTCTGCTGGAGCGGCTGACGGACGCGGGCACGCCGGCGCAGGAGTTGCCGGCCATTTGCTTCGACGGCGGCGACCCCGGCGAACACTTGGATTTCTTGGCGATGCTGGCGAGTGCTCCCGATGCGGCCGCCTGGCAACTCCACGCGGCGAACCTGACCGACCCGTTCCTGATGCGTTGGGCGCGCCATCTGGCGGGCGGTCAGGCGGCCGGTCAGGCGGACGAGGGACCAGCGCCGGTCAACCTCGCCCAACCTCCCGACGACTGGTCGGACTTGTAGCCGGTGGCAGCGCCGCGATCGGGAGCTGCGGCAGCTCCGCGAGACAATCGATGACCCAGTGCGCGAGTTCCAGCTCGCTGGGATCCCCGAAACCGTAACGGCAACCCACCGTCTGGGCGCCGATCGCGCGGCCGGCCTCCATGTCGTGGATGCGATCGCCGACCACGGCTACCGCCGCGAAGCCCCGCGCCAGGTGGCGTACCATGCCGGTCTTGTGGCGGGCCAGGCGGTTGCGAACGGCGTACTCGAGCGACAACGTGCGGCTGAACCAGCGCTCGAGCCGGTGTGCCTGGACTACCGTGCGGAAATACGGCTCGGTGGCGTTGCTGAACAGGGCGAGGACGTGCCCGCGCTCGCGCAGCGCGGCCAGGGTCGCCTCGGCTTCGGGGTAGAGCTGGGAACCGCCGCCGCGCAGGGCGGCGACTTCGGCCCGGGTCGATCGCAGTTCGAACTCGCTCGCGAAACGGTCGTGCATCTCGGCGGGAACGGTGTCTGGGGCGAACGCCGTGCGGAAGAACGCCCCCGACGGCAGACCCATGGCCAGGGCGATGCGCTCGCGGTCGAGCGCGGGCACGGGTAGCTCGAAGTGCCGGTAGGTGGTTGCCAGCCCGTCGGCGACCGCGTCGATGACGGCCCGCCGCGTGTCGATGAGGGTGCCGTCGGTGTCGAAGATGATCAGGCTGGCATACTCGTTCATGGGCGCTCCCGGCGGGACTCTAACAGCGCACTGATCTCTGCGGGCTCGGGGAAACGTCCGGCGGCTTTCTTGGAGAAGATCAGATCACCGTCCGCCACGACTTCGAAGATCCCGCCGCCAGAGGGGATCAGCTCGACCTCGCAGCCGCACTGCTGCTTGATGTGAGCGGCCAGACCGACCGCCTGTGGTTCGTAGTTTCACACTCGGCAGTACTCGATGCTCACCAGCATCAGATCCTCCTGTTCGACCCGCAGCCGCGCCACTGCCGGCGAGCCGCCGCCGGCGCGGCGGTCAGAACTGAAGCAGCGGCTTCGGCCAGTCCGCCAGAACCCGCTCGAAGCCGGAGGCGGTGAAATCATCCGCGTGGACCACGGCGTCATCGCCGCCGCCGAGGATCACCTCGAAAATGCGTTCCTGGATCTTGTTGCTGCGGTCCTCGAGCAGGTTGCGCGTCGTGTACCAGTCCTGGAAGATCCGGCGGCCGATCACGCTGTGCAGCGTCAACCCGTTGACGATCATCCGGTCCATGGCCTGGATGCGGAAGCTGCCTTGCTTCAGGCCGAACAGGATCACGTCGCCGCCGCGCCGCGTCGCTTGGATGGCGTTGTTCACGCTAGGGTTGAAGCCGGCCATTTCCAGGCTCACGTCGGCGCCGATGCCGCCGAAGGCGTCGCGCACCTGGTGGACCAGGTCCTTGTCCGCGCTCCAGCTATGCTTGGCGGCGTGCTCGAGGTCGACCGGGATCACGTCGTCGGCGCCGAGGCTGCGCGCCATGGCGATGTTCTTGGGCATCGGT
>JAQULN010000216.1 GCA_028718575.1 Candidatus Krumholzibacteriia bacterium
GGGCCTGCGTCTGGACCGCAGCCGCAGCGACCGCGACGCGCGTCGCATGTTCCTGGTGAGCCTGGTCTACCTGCCGGCGGCCTTGCTGCTCATGGTGGCCGACCGCGGGCCGGGCGGGCCGCAGGATGCCTGGCTACTGCAGGCACCGCAGCCGGTTGTGGGGGCGGTGGCCGGCGATCTGCCGCCGCCGATGCCGCTGGAGGCTCGCCCTTGACCCGGCACGACCCCGCGTCGCCCCCGCGCCGCGGCCTGCGGGGCGCCTGGTGGATCGCCTGCCTGGCGATCGTGTTCTTCGCGGCGGCGGCAGCGGTGCAGCTCGGCGAAGTCCGGCGCAGCCGCACCCAGCCGAGGGTCGGCGACGGTAAGGACCCGGCCACGTACGGCTTCGATCTGGCGAACCTGACGGTGCCGGCGCGCTGGCTGGCCGCCGCCATGCCCCGCGACGCGCTGGCGCCGCTGGACCACCCGCCATTGTTGACCGCGAGCGGGGTCGACTCGCTGAACCGCGCCGAGCGGGGCAAGTACCTGGTGTCGGACGACCTCGTGATCGGGGTGGCCGCGGGCGGCGCGGCGCGCGCCTATCCGCTGCGGGTGTTGAACTGGCACGAGGTGGCCAACGATACGGTCGGCGGTGTTCCGGTGGCGGTCGCGTGGCACCCGCTGAGCGGAGCGGCGGCGGTGCTCGGGCGGCGGCTCGGCGAGCGGACGCTGGTGTTCGGCGTGAGTGGCCTGGTCTGGAACTCGCACCACGTCCTGTACGATCGCCGGATGGCCGGGCCGGCAGCCGGCCCAGATGCCGGCGACGACACCGCTGCTTCGCTGTGGGTGCCAATCCTGGCGCGCGCGGTCGCGGGTCCGGCGGCCGGGGACACTCTGGCGGTGATCCCGGCGGCGCTCGTGCGCTGGCAACAGTGGCGAGCGGCGTTTCCTGCGACCACGGTTCCGTTACCCGACCGCGCGCTGCGCGCGGCCTACAAACGCGATCCCTACGGCAGCTACCAGAGCGGCGACGTGCTGCGCTATCCGGTGGCTCCGTTGCCGGCGTTACCGGAAGGTCAGCGCTTGAAGGATCTGTTGCCGCTCGGACCGGTTGAAGCCCGTGCGGCGGGGGCCTCGGCGGCGGAAGCTGCCGCCGGCAGCCCGGCGTTCGCGCGCGCGTATGCTTATCGATTCCTGGTCCTCGCACTGGACTTAAAGTAAAAAAGACTTTACCTAGAGTAAAAATACTTTCACATCGCGCTCATCGCTTTGGCGCCGGTGCTGTTTCGGCGGGAAGTGCGCGATGAGCGCGAGCGGTTGGTCGCCGGCCACGCCCTCGTCGCTGGCGGATCGGCGTCGTATCTCTTCGTCGTGGGAATCTGCATGCTCATCTGGTGGAGCCGGTATCGCCATGAACCGCCGGTCGTCGATGTCGCGTTGCTGCCGTTGATCGCCGTCGGCGCCTGCGCTGTTTTGTTGATCGTGCGGGCGGCGGCGGTCCTGGTGCTGCACCATGGGAGCCTCGACCAGGGTCGATCATGAGCGCGATGCCGTCCGTCAACCGAGGGCTGGGCAACTGCATCCGCCGGCTGCGGTTCGAGCACGGCGAGATGACCCAGCAGGAACTGGCAGAGCGCTGCGGCGTCACCCGCCAGACCATCATCGCGCTCGAGGCTGGCCGTGACGGACCCAGCCTGGTCCTGGCGTTTCGCATCGCGCGGGTCTACGGCGTCGGGATCGAGGACGTCTTCACCTGGCGGGACTGAGCAGGGTTGGCCGGCAGCGAGAACTCGAGGCGGCGGGATTGGCGCCGGCATGAGTCTCGCGCCTGCGGTCTGCTTCCAGCTCGGCGGATCAGCGCCGCGTTTTGTCGGACGACACCTGCGGATGCAAGTCGACCAGCAGCCTGTCGAGGTCCTTCACCTCGCCAACGATGATCAAGCGATCACCCGGCAAGAGGGGTTGTTCGGGATCGGGCATGCGGTTCGCGGCCTCCCCGAGCAGTGCGCGCTGTTTGACGGCCAGCACTGAAATGCCATAGCGCTGGCGCAGAGCGAGCTCGCGCAGGCAGCGCCCGTGCCAGGCAGCCGGTGGGGTCAATAGTTGCACCTTGTACTGCTCCGGCAGTTCGACACAGTCGCGCATGCGGGCTTCGCCGGTCACAAGCTGGATGCCGGCGTCGCGTTGCTGCAGCACCTCGCGGTTGTAGACCTCGAAGATTGCCCTGCGTGTGACCACCCCGACGAGCACGGGGTGGTCGGCGCTGTACAGTACGGGCAGGTCGGCCAGGTCGCGGCGACCGAGCGCGAGCAGGCAGTTCTCGAGGTTGTCGAGACGATGTACGACTTCCGGCTGTGGCGAGCAAAGGTCGGCGGCGATCAACAACCGGCCCAAACTCTGCTCGTGCAGGATATCCTTCACGTCATGGATGGAAATGCGCCCGGCCAGCCGGCCGTCGCGGTCGACCACGTAGTAGTGCTCGACGGTGTCGCCGAGGAAGAGGTCGAGGATTTGTTCGAGCCGCGCGTCGATCGCGATGGTGGCGGGGTTGACCTCCATGATGTCCTGCACCTGGTAGTCGCGCAGGATGGCGCTCTCGCGGCCGAACTGCAGCTCCTGGCCGCGGCGCGTGAACTTCAGGGTGAACATGGAGTCGCGCAGGAGCGCGCGGTACACGAGCGCCGCGCCGATCGACGCGAGCATCAACGGCAGGATGATTCGATACTCGCCGGTCATTTCGAACAGAATCAAGATTGCCGTCAACGGGCCGCCGGTCGCCGCGCCGACCATCGCGGCCATGCCGACCATCGCGAACGCGCCGACGGCACCCGTGGCGCCGGGCATGATCTGGCCGAGCAGTGCTCCGCAGGCGCCGCCCAGCATGCCGCCCAGAAACAGAGCCGGCGCGAAGACTCCCCCGGAGAACCCCGACCCTAGCGTGATGCTGACCGCCAACAGCTTCACCGCTACCAGGACGAGCATCAACGACCAGGCCAACCGCCCGTTGAGCGCCTCGACCATGGTGTCGTAACCCACGCCGTAGATCTGGGGGAACCACAAGATCAGCACCCCGAGGACGATGCCGCCGAGCGCGGGTTGCAGCCAGGCCGGGACCGGCAGCCGCGCAAACGCGTCCTCGCCGGCATAGACCGTGCGCACGTACGCCACCGCGAGCAACCCGACCAACAGCCCCATCACCAGAAAAAACGGCAATTCCTGAGGGCCGCTGTACTCGAACGCCGGTACCGGGAACGCGGGCGTGTCGCCCAGGAATTCGCGGCTGATCACGGTTGCGGTGACCGCGGCGATGATGATGGGGCTGAAGGTCACGAGCGCGAAGTCGCGCAACAGGATCTCCAGCGCGAAGAACGCCCCGGCGATCGGCGCGTTGAAGGTGGCGGCGATGCCGGCGGCGGCGCCGCAGCCGATCAACGTCCGCAGCCGTTGCGGTGAGAAACGCAGCCATTGGCCCAGGCTGCTGCCCATCGCGGCGCCGATCTGGACGATTGGCCCCTCGCGGCCGACCGAGCCGCCGAAACCGATAGTGATCGCGCTGGCGGTGATTTTCACGAGGGCGACGACCGGCCGGATCACGCCCTTGCGGAAGGCGAGGCTGTTGATGACCTCGGGCACCCCGTGGCCGCGAGCCTCGCGGGCGCCGAAATGGACGAGTGGTCCGACGATCAGGCCGCCGATCACCGGCAGCAGCAGCTTGCGCCACCACGGCACGCCGGCCAGCAGCGCAACGGTATGCTCGCCGTGTCCCAGGGCGAAGCCCTGGAAGAAATCGACCGCCAGACGGAAGACGACGGCCCCGAAGCCGCCGATCACGCCGACAACCACCGCCATGACCGCCATGAACGCCGTCTCGTCGGGCTGGAAGCGTTCGATCAGCTTGAACAGGGCCAAGCGCGTTCGGCTCGGACCGCGGGCACCGGGGGCCGTGATCATCGTCTCTCCCGATTCGCGTTGCGCCGGTGAGCGGCCCGGCCGCGCGAATTCAGTTCAGGCGGCGTGAGGCAACCTGCCGCGCGGCCAACCTTGGCAGGCGCTCGGTTCATCGTCAACCCCGAGGCAGCGCCGGCCTGGCGGCGTACGCGGTCGCCGCAGCGCAGCGAACCGATTGACTCGCCCCGGCAACCCGTGGTCCCATAGCGCCGTACAGATCCATTTGCTGCTCGACCGCATCAAACCAGGAGGCCAGGCCATGCGTTGTTGTCGCCCTATCGGTTTCGTCGTGCTCTTGCTGTCTCTCGCTCTTGGCGCCGCGGCCCAGACGCCGCCCGCACCGTTGGACGGCACGCCGGCGCGTCTGCTGCGCCTGGCCGATATCTCCGCCGACCACATCGTGTTCACCTACGAAGGCGACCTCTGGCTCGTCGCCGCCGCGGGCGGCGTGCCGCGGCGACTGACCGTCGGCCACGGCACCGAACAAGACGCCAAGTTCTCGCCGGACGGCCGCTGGCTGGCGTTCACCGCCGACTACGACGGCGGCCGCGACGTTTATGTGATGCCGGCGCTAGGCGGCGAGCCGCGTCGACTCACGTTCCATCCCGGTGTCGATCAGGTCATCGATTGGCACCCCGACGGCAAGCGTATTCTCCTGCGCAGCAGTCGCCGGCATCCGCTCGGCGTGCCCGAATTCTTCCTGGCGGGCAGCGACGGCGGCCTGCCCGAGCCGGTGGCGGTCGACCGCGGCGCCCTGGGCTCCTACTCTCCCGACGGCACCCGGCTCGCCTACAACCGCATTGCGAGCGAGAACCGTACCTGGAAGCGCTACGAGGGCGGCATGGCTCAGCACGTCTGGCTCGCCGATTTCGCCACCGGCCGCATCGTTCAAGCCACCGCCTGGACGGGCACCGATAACTACCCCATGTGGATCGACAACCGCGTCTACTTCAACAGCGACCGTGAGGACGGCACGCTGAACATCTGGTCGCTCGATCCGGACCGGCTCGATCTCGCGCCGACCCGCCACACATTCTTCACCGACTACGACGTGAAGTACCCCTCGGCCGGCCCCGGCTCTATCGTCTTCCAGTACGCAGAGCAGTTGCACGTGCTGGACCTCGCGAGCGGCGAAGTGCGCGCCGTGCCGATCGATCTGCGCAGCGATCGGGTGCCCATGCGACCCGAATACGTGCGCATCGAACCGCGCACCGGCAGCTTCGGGCTCTGCCCCCAGGGCGAGCGCGCGCTGCTGGAGGCGCGGGGCGAACTGCTGGTGGTTTCGGTCAAGGAAGGTCCGTGGCGCAGTCTGACCCGTACCAGCGGCAGCCGCGAGAAGTGCGCCGCCTGGTCGCCTGACGGCGAGCAGATCGCGTTCGTGAGCGATCGCGCGGGCGACGAGCAACTCTACATCATGCCCGCCAAGGGCGGCGACTGGCGCCGGCTCACCGACGGACAGTTCGGCATGATCTTGCCGCCGGTATGGTCGCCGGACGGCAAGTGGCTCCTCTTCGGCGACAAGTTCATGCGCCTGAACCTGGCGGACGTCAAGACGGGCAAGGTGACGGTCGTCGATCAGGGCGAATACGACGACGCCTGGGAGCGCTGGGGCATCCTCGACTACGTCTGGTCGCCCGACTCGCGCTGGATCGCCTACACCAGGAACACCGCGAACATGCACGCAATCATCACGCTCTACGATCGCGAGAACGCGA
>JAQULN010000217.1 GCA_028718575.1 Candidatus Krumholzibacteriia bacterium
AGCGGACATCCAGCCGCAACGAGCGGCCCAGCAGCGGCAATTCGCTGCCCGTGGCCCAGTTCCGGCGGCGAGGCCCGTTCCAGACGTCGTGTTCGATGACCTGCGCCTGCAACCAGTCCGCAGCCTGGGCCAGCAGCTCATCGACATCGCGCCGGCTCGCCCAGTGCGGCAGAACGACCTCCGCGCCGCTGCGCCGGCTCACGGTCAGGCGCAGATGGCGCGCGCGGCCGCTGCGTCGCAGGCGCAGCCGCAGGGGGCGGCCGTAGACGAGGTGGATTTCTTCGCGGAGCTTCATCAAGGTAGAAGTTGCCAGGCGGGCCGATCGGCCGCAAGCTTGGCCTGATTGTGCCCGCGCCGCGCTGGGTTGCCGGCGAAAGGAGGTTCGATGTTGTTCCTGCGAGGACGCCGCCGCCGCCGTCTCTTGCAGACCCCGCTGTCGCCCGCGCAGCGGCAGGTCCTCGCCGCGGCCGCGCCGCTGTGCGCCGCCCTGCCGCAACACCTGTGCCCGCGCCACGAAGGGATCGTCCAGGTTCTTCTGGCCGAGAAGCATTTCGAGACCGCGGGCGGCCTCGAGCTCAACGAAGCCATGCAGCTCGCGATCGCCGGCCAGGCCGCCCTACTGCAGTTGCGCCGGGGAGCCGACTACTACCCCGGCCTGGACACGATTCTGATCTATCCGGACAGCTTCGTGGTGAACGAAGCCGAGCCCGATTCGGACGGTCTGGTCCACGAGGGACCCGATGAACGCGCGGGCGAATCCTGGCAGCGCGGCGTTGTCGTGCTCAGTTGGCAGGATGCCCGGCAGGAGTCAAAACGGCGCGACGGGTACAACGTGGTGCTGCACGAGTTCGCCCACCAACTCGACGACCAGTCGGGCGAAGCCGATGGCACACCCATATTGCCGACCGCCGACCTGGCCGCGCGGTGGCCGGACGCGTTCCAGCCTGCCTTCGAGCGCCATCAGCGCGATCTGCGCCGCCGGCGCGAGGTGCTCTTCGACGCCGACGCCGCCGAGAGCCCGACCGAGTTCTTCGCCACCGCCGTCGAGTTGTTCTTCGAGTTTCCGCGCGACCTGCGGCGCGAGTTCTCCGCCGTCTACGCCGTGCTCGCCGAGTATCTGGAGCTCGATCCGGCTGCCTGGCCGGATCGAACGCTTCGTTCCCCCAACCAGAGGTGAGATCATGATTCGCCGCGATCGTCGTTCTGCGTGGTTCGCCTGGTGTTGCGCGCTCCTGGGTTGCGCCGCCGGCTGCAGTCAGATGGCCGACCTCGACCTGGACGGCGTGCTCGGCGGCGCGCAACCGCTCGACGAGCGCACGGTGGTCGCGGGCCTGAAGGAAGCCCTGGCGATCGGCACCGAGCGCACCGTCGAGCGCACGCACACCCGCGACGGCTACCTCGGCAACGCACTGCTGCGGATCGCCCTGCCGCCGGCCGTGCAGGATCTGAGCGGAACCCTGCGCAGCGTCGGACTGGGCGCCAAAGTGGACGAGTTGGCGGTCGCGATGAATCGCGCCGCCGAGTTGGCCGCGGGCGAAGCCACCGCGCTCTTCGTCGAGACGATCAAGGGGCTGACGCTGCAAGACGCCTGGGGCATCCTAAAAGGCCACGACACCGCCGCTACGGACTACTTCCGCGAGCGCACGGCCGCCGCGTTGACCGCGCGCTACCGGCCGATCGTCCAGACCAGCTTGCAGCGGGTGGGCGGCTACGCCGAGTACGAAGATCTCGTGGCGCGCATCGAAGCGCTGCCACTGCTCGAACCGCCCGACCTCGACCTCGTCGGCTACGTGACCGACCACGCACTTGCGGGACTCTTCACGGTGCTCGGCGAGGAGGAGCAGCGGATCCGCGCCGATCCGCTGGCGCGGACCACGGCGCTGCTACAACGCGTGTTCGGCGCGCCGTAGGCGGTGTAGAACCAAGCGCCGCACGACCAAGCCAAAACAGAGAACCGAAAGCGCGTTGATCACCGGCCTGACCGCCATGGCGTGGCGCGGGACCTCGACTTCATCGAGGGCAGCCGCCGCGAACACGAAGCTCACAGCGCACAGATAGAAGAACAGCAAGGTGGTGATGAGCAACCGATCTCGGCGATGCAACGCAATGGTCAACGCGATCAGCGCTAGCAGCGCGTCGCCGGCGTGCCGCCCCAGAAGCAACCGGTTGTACCGCCGCAGGTCCCGATTGCAAAACGCCGACAGTTCACGGGTCACATAGATGTTCTTCACGTCGCGAAACCGATCGGACCACGCTTGGCCGTTACGCGCGAGTGCCTCGCGCAGAAACTGGGGCCAAGTCCGCCGCAACACCAGATAGTTCACCTCGTCGGCGAACAGGTAAATTTGGAAGTTGTCCCGCAGTCCCAGCGCCGCGGCGGTCTCGGGATACGCGCGCTTGATCGCGTAGTTCGGCGACGTTTGCAAAGCCTGGCGCACATTGTCTTGCAGGACCGCCAACCGCGGATCATTGACGTCCGTGGCGGCGAAATGGCGCGCCGAATAATTCTGCAGCGTGATCGAGAGATTTTTCGTGAAGAAGAAACGATCGCGAGCATGGTGATTGGCCAGCGCCCAGGACAACAGGAAGCAGGAGACCACGGCCAAGTACACGAGGCCGCGGCGCAATCCCACTCGCCAGCATCGCCAATCCGCCAGGACGATCACGAGCGCGATCCCGGGGACCAGCACCAAAAGCGCAGCTTTGGTCCACACACCGAGACCCGTCGTGATCGCCAGCACTACGATCTTACGCCAACTCGGCGCGCGCAGCGTCCAGCCGCCCAGGCAGAGCATTGTCACCACCAGAAGTTGAGCCAGAGTCTCCGGCAATAAAACGAACTGGTCACTGACCGATGGAAGATCCAGCATGTAGACTAGAGACACGAGCAACGCCAACCAGGGCGACCGCACGACGAGATAGGCCAACCAGAACAGCGCGATGGGAATCAACAGACCGATCACGTGTTGGATCAAGATCGTCGCCTTGACGAGCGCGCGCCCTTGCGGATTCGTCCCCCCCCAGTTGCGCAGTTCGATGCTCGCTTCGGAGGGTTCGACGCCGGCAAGTTTCGCCGCGGCGTTCAGCAGCAACGCGTACGACGGCGGCCGCAGATCGTCCCCCACGCCGACGCTCGGATCGCCGAGAAACGCACCGATGCGCTTGGCCAGTCGTATGTATTCGAGGCTGTCGGGCGTCGTCACGCTGTCCGACCCGAACTCCCCGACGAGGGACGCCTGAAAGGCGAGCGAGATCCCCAGGGCCACAACCAGTGCCAGGACGAGAGGGCCGGTTGCGACGGTACCCGTCACGCTGCCCGCCGCTTGGAATTCTAGTTGTACCAGCGATGACGGCAGTATCCATCGGTCATTGGCGCCGGGTTTGCCGCGCCAGCCGCGCCAGCCGCGCCTGGACCTTGTCCGAAGCGAGTTCGCGCCGCGCATCCGCAGCGACCCAGCGGGCCATGCCAGCGCGGTTCACCTCGCTGCCGAGCGCGCGCAGTTGCGCGAGAACGGCCTCGGCCCGGGCGGCATGCTCGGCCCGGTTCGGCGCGCGTCTACCCAGGGAAAACACCCCTCGGTCCACGGCCCGCAACCCCCGCCGGCGCCGCGCCGCCCGCCGCACCGTTCGGCCGACACCCCGAGCGACCGCCGTCCGGCGCCCCGCCTACCGCCGGATCCCGTAATTCGGCGCTTCCTTCGTGATCAACACGTCGTGCGGATGCGATTCGGCGACCCCCGCCGCCGTGGTCCGCACCAGGCGGGCCGTGCGGTGCAACTCGGCGATCGAGGCGCAGCCGCAGTATCCCATGCCCGAGCGCAGACCGCCCGTCATCTGGAACAGGAGATCCCGCGCGCGGCCCTTGTACGGCACGCGTCCCTCGATGCCTTCGGGCACCAGTTTCTCGGCGTCGCTGACGTCGGCCTGCCCGTAGCGGTCCTTGCTGCCCTGCTGCATGGCGGCCAGCGAGCCCATGCCCCGGTACGTCTTGTAGACCCGGCCCTCGAAGAGGACCTTCTCGCCCGGCGATTCGTCGGTGCCCGCGAGCAGACCGCCCATCATCACGCAGTCGGCGCCGACGGCGATCGCCTTGACGGCGTCGCCGCTGTAGCGCACGCCGCCGTCGGCCACCACCGGGACGACGGCGGGGCGGGCGACCGCGGCCACGTTCATGATGGCGGTGATCTGGGGCACGCCGACGCCAGCCACCACCCGCGTGGTGCAGATCGAACCGGGGCCGATGCCCACCTTCAACGCGTCAGCGCCCGCGTCGATCAGCGCACGCGCCGCCTCGGCGGTGGCGATGTTGCCCGCCAGGATCTGCTGGCTCGGGTACTTGCGCTTCAGTTCGCGCACGGTGTCGATGACGTTCTTCGAGTGGCCGTGCGCCGTGTCGACGCAGATCAGGTCGACCCCGGCCTCGACGAGCAACTCGGCCCGCAGCGGCAGATCCGACCCGACGCCCACGGCCGCGGCGACCCGCAACCGGCCCAGGGGGTCCTTGCTGGCCAGCGGGTAGTCCAGCTTCTTCTGGATATCCTTGACGGTGATCAAACCGCGCAGTTCGCCGGCGTCGTTGACCACCAGCAGCTTCTCGATCCGGTGCTGGTGCAGCTTCTCGGCCGCCTGTTCGAGCGTGGTCCCTTCCGGCACGGTGATCAGGTTGCGGCTGGTCATCACCTCGTGCACGGGCCGGCTGGTGTCCTTGACGAAGCGCAGATCGCGGTTGGTCAGGATGCCCACCAGCTTCTCGCCGACGGTGATCGGCACGCCGGAGATCTTGTAGTGGTCCATCAGGCTCATCGCCGCTTCGATGGTCTCGTCCGGTCCCATGGTGATCGGCCGGGTGATCATGCCCGATTCGCTGCGCTTGACCCGCTCGACTTCGGCGGCCTGCGCGCGGGGTTCGAGATTCTTGTGTACGACACCGATGCCGCCCGCGCGCGCCATGGCGATCGCCATCTCGGCTTCGGTCACGGTGTCCATGGCCGCGGACAGAAAGGGGATGTTCAGCGTGATGCTCGCAGTCAGGCGCGTCGATGTGTCGATCTGCGCCGGCACCACATCGCTGTAGGCCGGCACCAGCAGCACGTCGTCAAACGTCAAGGCATCTGAAAGACCGCCGCCGGCCGGGGTCAGGTCTTCGCTTTTCTGCATGCGTCTTGCCTTCCTGCCGGCGCCGCCGTCACGGTTTGAGCACCCCGATGAACGGCAGGTTGCGGTACTGTTCCTTGTAGTCCAGGCCGAACCCGACCACGAATTCCTTGGGTATCTCGAAGCCGCGGTAGTCGACGGCGATCGGCTGGACGCGGGCGGCGACCTTGTCGAGCAACGTGCAGATCCGCAGGCTGCGGGGCGCCCGCGTCCGCAGCAGATCCACGAGATGATTGAGCGTCAGGCCGCTGTCGACGATGTCCTCGACCAGGATCACGTCGCGGCCGGTGATGCTCGCGACGAGGTCCTTCTCGATCTTGACCACGCCCGTCGACTGGGTGCCGCCCTCATAGCTCGAGACCGCCATGAAATCGACCGCGTGCGGGATGGAAATGCAGCGGGAGAGATCGGCCAGAAAGACGAACGCGCCCTTGAGCACACACACCAGGATGGGCACGGTGCCGGCGTAGTCGC
>JAQULN010000218.1 GCA_028718575.1 Candidatus Krumholzibacteriia bacterium
CTTCGCACCGATCATGGACAGCATCGACCAGAACCATATCTTCCTCGACGCCGCGCGCCCGTATCTTGTTCTTTTGCAGGGCGATACGCGGTCGCCGTTCGATGCCGCCGCCGGCGAAGCCGGCGCCGCGGCAATGGACGCGAATAAAGATGAGAAGAAGGACGACAAGAAGAAGGCAGACAAGAAGGACGCCGCGGCGGCGACGCGGATCGACCTCGACGGACTGGCCGGCCGCGTCGTCGCGGTCAAGGGCGCCGCGGCGGCGAACTGGTTCCGCCTGGAGGCGACCGCCGCCGGATGCGTGCTGTTGCGCCGCGACGAGCCGGTGTTCCTGAAGTACCAGCATGTCGACGACCGCTCGACCGACGCCGATCTCACGTTGGTGAGCTATGATCTCGCCAAGAAGGAGACCACCGACCTCGGCGGCGGCGTCACCAATTACCATCTGTCCGCCGACGGCAAGAAGGCGATTGTCCGCCAGGGCGACAAATACACCGTGGCGGCCGTCGGCGCGCCGTTGAGCGGCGGCGACAAGCTGGCGCTCGGCGACGTGCGGATCCTTGTCGATCGCGCCGAGGAGTACCGCCAAATCTTCGCCGAAGCCTGGCGGGTGCAGCGGGATTGGTTCTACGACAAGACCATGCACGGCCTCGACTGGGCGGCTGTTCGCGCCAAATACGAGAGTCTGTTGCCGTGGTGCGGTCACCGCGACGACTTGCGTTACCTGATCGGCGAGATGATCGGCGAGCTGAACATCGGCCACACGTACGTCTACGGGGGCGACTACCAGGGCGGCGGCTCGCGTATCGGCACCGGACTTCTGGGCTGCGATTTCGCCTGGGACCGCGGCGCCGGCGGCTACCGTATCACACGCATCCTGCCGGGTTGGGGATGGCTGGAAAACCTCATCTCGCCGCTGGTGGCGCCCGGGGTCGGCGTACGCGAGGGCGACGTCGTCACCGCCATCGACGGGTTGGCGTTGTCAGCCGCGGTCAATCCGTATGCGGCGCTGGTGGACAAGGCCGGCAAGGTCGTCGAACTGACGCTCGCCGGCGGCCGCACCGTCGCGGTCGAGGCGCTGCGCAGCGAACGCGGCCTACGCTATCGCGGCTGGGTCGAGACCAACCGGGCCAAGGTGGCCGCGCTGTCGAACGGACGCATCGGCTACCTGCATTTGCCAAACATGATGGAGCCGGGCCTGGTCGAATTCGCGCAGTACTTCTATCCGCAGAGCGGCATGGAAGCGATGATCATCGACGAACGCTACAACGGCGGTGGGTTCGTGGGCGACATGATCATCGACCGCCTCGAACGCCGTCTCTGGGCCATGACCATTCCGCGCGAGGGCAAGACCGGCCGCAACCCCGAGCGGGTTTTCCACGGGCCGCTCGCGGTGTTGATCAACGAGGACACCGGCAGCAACGGCGAGTTCTTCGCGCACGCTATCAAAGTCAAGGGCCTGGCGCACGTGATCGGGATGCGCACGTGGGGAGGGTCGATCGGCATCGAACCGCACCAGGACCTGGTCGACGGCGGCGTCACGACGCCGCCGCAGTTCGGCATCTACGGCATCGACCACGGCGACTGGATCATCGAGGGCTGGGGCGTCGAGCCGCACCAACAAGTGCAGAACATGCCGGCCGACGTGGTCGCGGGCGGTGATGCGCAACTGGAGGCGGCGGTCGCGCACTTGCTCGGCGAACTGCGCGCGCACGGCGACCGCTGGCGGATTCACGCAACGCCGGCATACCCGGACAAGAGTCGGCCGCGGATGAGCGGCGTGAATCGGTAGGAATCAACCGAGGCGGCGCCGAGACGGGGAGCCGTTCGGCGCCGCCTCGGATGGCGGAGACGGCCATGCGTTGTCGACGTTCAGATGCGGTTGCGGTTCTCGTGCCCCTTTGGCTGCTAGCGGTGCCGGTGTCGGCGGAGCCGCCGCCGCCGGACGGCTCCTTCGCCCGGTATGAAGGAGTCTTCCAGCTGCCAATCGGCCGCGCAATTGTCTTGACCACGACCGGTGTGATCGCCGAGCTGGCCAAACCGGTGTTCATCGACTGGGACGCGTACCGTGCGGGCCAGCTCGTGGTCGCGGCCGAGGACTCCCTCGTGTCGCCGGCAGTCGGCGATCCTCAGGCGGCGTGCCAGGCCGAGTTCAGCATCGAGCGGTCGGCGGACGGCGGTGCCGCCGCCGTGACGGTGCGCGCGGCGGATCTGGAAGAGCGCCGCGCGGTCGCGGCCGTATTCTGGCACGATCGTGACGTGACGATTCCCGGCGACGGCGTTCATCTGGCGGCGACCCTCCGGTTGCCGGCCGCGGCGGGATCTTTCCCGGCCGTCGTGCTCGTTCACGGCTCCGGCCCCGGCGAACGTTCGTATTTCGCTGTGATGAGTTCGTACTTCGCGTCGCTGGGCATGGCCGTACTCACTTACGACAAGCGCGGCTGCGGCGGTTCCAGCGGCGACTGGCGCGAGGTCGATCTCGACGTGCTGGCGCAGGATGCGCTGGCCGCGGTGACGTGGCTGGCGACCCGGCCGGAAATTGATCCCCGGCGCGTGGGTCTGTGGGGGATCAGCCAAGGCGGCTGGATCACACCGCTGGCGGCGAGCTTGTACGCGAAACAACAGATCGGCGATCCGGCCTGGTTCTTTCATATGAACCCGGATCACGATGCGCTGGCACCTTACCGGCGGCTGCGCTGCCCGACGCTCGTGACGTACGGCCGGCTCGATTACTCGGTGCCGGTCGCCGAAAGCGTCGACTTGTTAGCAGCGGTCGCCGACTCGACGGCGGCCGGCCTGCTCACCGTTCGCGTCATTGCGGACACCGGTCACGGCTACGTGCGAATGCAAGAAGATAATCCGCTGGCTCCGGTCGCGCCGCAGACGCTTTCGCCTGAATTCTTCCAGACCATCGCAGACTGGCTGCGGACGCTCGGCGTGATATGAAGTTTTCGCGCCGCGCCTGCTTCTATCATGCGAGGAGACATCAACAATGACCCCTGCCCGCGAAGCTCTGGCGCGCCTGCGCGCCGGCAACCAGCGCTACGTGACGGGCGCGTTCGACCGCGCCGGACAAGTTGGCCAAGCACGCCGCGAAGAGCTGCTGGGCGGCCAGCGCCCGTTCGCGATTATCCTGGGCTGCTCCGATTCACGGGTTCCGGTCGAGATCATCTTCGACCAGGGCCTGGGCGACCTGTTCGTTGTGCGGGTCGCCGGGAACGTCGCTGCTCCGGCCCAGACCGGCAGCATCGAGCTTGCCGTCCAGCACTGCGGCGCGCGGCTCGTCGTGGTGCTCGGGCACACGCGTTGCGGGGCGGTGCAGGCCGCGTTCGACGCGCTCGACCGGCCGCAGGAACCGTTGTCGCCCGGTCTGCGGGAGATCGTCGATCGCATCGATCCGCTGCTGACCGGTCTGCTTGCCACAGACCTGCGCTACGATCAGGAGGCGTTGCTGCACGAGGCCATGCTAGCCAATGTCCGCGCAACTACGGACCGGCTGCGTCAGGACTCGGCGATCATCGCGCACGCGATTCAGCGGGATGGTCTGCTGGTTGTCGGCGCCGCGTATTCGCTGGCGACGGGCGTCGTGGACTTCTTCGATGGAGTGCCGAGCGATGCCTGATGCCCGGTCCATTCCGCTCGGTCGCATCTATGACGACCTGGCATTCTTGATGCCTTTGATCACGCCGCCGGCCGAGTACGCGGAGGAAGCGGCGCACTGGCGGACGCTCCTGCGCGAGAAGTTAGGCTCCGGCCGTCACGCGATCCTCGAGCTCGGCGTCGGGGGCGGCCACAATCTGTCCCATTTCGCCGCCGAGTTCGACGCCACCGCGGTCGACCTCTCCGGGGCGATGCTTGCTCATTGCCGGCGCCTGAACCCCGGCGTCAAGCTCGTCCAGGGCGACATGCGGACCGTGCGGCTGGGGGAGACGTTTGCGGCGGTCCTGATCCACGACGCGATCAGCTACATGCTCAACGAGGCGGACCTCGCGGCGGCGTTTGCCACGGCAGCCGCGCATCTGCGGCCCGGCGGGGTTTTCATCACGAGCCCAGACCGGTATCGGGAAACCTTTCAGTCGCCGTCCATCGACCACGCCACCCATGGCGCCGGCGACCGGGAGGTCACCTACTTCGAATATACCCACGATCCCGAACCCGCGGACACAATCGTCGAGTCGATCATCACCTGCCTGATCCGCTCGCCCGGCGAACTGCGCATCGAGCACGACCGGCACCTCACGGGCCTGTTCCCGCGGGCGACCTGGCTGCGACTGCTTCAGGCAGCGGGCTTCACGGTCGAGACGCGGATCTTCGCCTTGCCAGACTGGCCGCACCCGTACGAGCTGCTGGTGGGAACGCTGGCCTGAGCGGGGGGGGGGGCGGGGGTCTGCCGTAAAATAGGCCCGCCCGGCTTGTCCTCGCGCCATTGGCGCGGCGGATTTGCCGGGCGGGCCCATTGACGGCAGGCCCCCGGTTGAAACCGCTTCAGGCTCGGTTCGCGACCGTTTCTAGGCCTACCGGAACAGCGCCCTCACGCTGCTCCAGGTTGTTGCCGCGGCTGGGACCGGTTCCTCGAGATTCAACAACAGCAAGTAGTTGTACTCGTTTACGGGGCCGGAATACGTCGTCGAGCCGACCCAGAACCACACGAGCGATCCCGGTTCGCCGGTGATGGTCAGGCTGTTCGGCTGGCACGGTCCCACGGTGACGTACTGCACCACGTCGACCGAGTTGCAGTCCTGTGGACCGAGTTCGAACAAGTACGTGGCGAACTCAGCATCGCCCGTGATATCGAGCACGCCGCCGGCTGGCATCGTGATGTGAAACCAGTCCGTGTCGCGGTACTGGGCGTCGCCCTGGCCGAGGTACCAGCCGCCCTTGCCGCATAACACGGGCGCGGCGATGGTCTGGAAGATCGGGGTCCCGAGGTTGCCGCAGCCGCTGTTGTAGGAGTCGACGTAACCGTCCTGGATGGGCGGTTCATTCTCGAGCTGGGCGCCGGCCGGATACGCCACCTCGCATGGAGCATGGTCGGTGATGTCCATCTGATAATCGCCTGCCGCGTTCACATAGCCGTCGATGATGATCTAGTAGGTCGCACCGCCCGGTAGTAGGAGACCCTCGATCCGCGACGTGTAGATGCCGCATGGCGGACCGAAGTGGAAATCGTCGCTGCAGGCGAGCATGTTCAAGCTCTCGTCGCAAATATAGAGCTGTGTATCATAGCTGGAGTAACACAAGTCGATGTCCAGAACCGTCGTGACTTCCGGCGAGACGGAGTAGACGACATCGGCAGCCATGCCGCCGAACGGGCACATGAAGTCGAAATCGTTATTGTAGCCGACAGTTGTGCCGTACCAGGTGCCGGGTGGCGTGATCGGCACCGCGTCGGCGACGGTGTCGCCGCCCTGGCGCCATCCGGCGGGAATAGAGACCGCCTGACCGCCAGCCGGCTTGGCAGGAGCCTGGATCCCCAAATCGAATGCCGCGCTCGAGCAGACAAGGCCAAGAAACCCAACCAGCGTCAGGATTGCTCGCATCATGGTGCTACTTACGCGTTAACCCGGTCCTTCATGAATAATCCGGGTTAAAATGGGCTCCGAACAACAAGACA
>JAQULN010000219.1 GCA_028718575.1 Candidatus Krumholzibacteriia bacterium
GCGCGACCACGGCACCTGCACGGGCATGATTTGCGGCGGCCAGGTCACCTTGTTCTTCGAACTGATCAGCGCCGGTACGCCGGCGTATCTGTTCGGCGCCGGGCACGTGGGCCGGGCCCTCGCCGCGTGCCTCGGTCCGCTCGGATTCGCGGTCACGTTCATCGACTGCCGGCTTGAGCAACTCGACGACCTGCCGGCGCCGCACCTGCTCGCCGGTCCTGATTACGCGACGCTCCCCGCGTTGCCGGACCTCGCCGAAAGCTACGTCGTGATCGCCACCCACAGCCATGTCGGCGACGAGCAGGTGCTCGTGCAGTTGCTGGCCGGCGGCGTGCGCCCCGCTTATCTCGGCGTCGTGGCCTCGCGGCGCAAGCGCGAGCAAATGCTCGCCGCGGTGCGCGAGCGTCTGACGGCCTCTGCTGAGCCTGCAGCCGTGACCGCCGGCCAGGACCTCGGCTGGATCCACATCCCGGTCGGGCTTCACCTCGGCGGCAACTCGCCGGCCGCGGTCGCCCTGTCGATCGCCGCCGAGATCCAGGCCTGCCGCCACGGCATCGCCGGCCACCTGCACATGCAAGATCGCGGCGCCGCCCGCGCCAGCGGCGCCAGCCAGGACAAACCATGAACCCGCCCCGCCGCTTCCTGCTGAACGATCGTCCCGCCGCGCTCGAACCCGACGCCGGCGGCGCGGCGCTCGCCTGGCTGCGATACCGGCACGGACTGGTCGGCACGAAGGAAGGCTGCGGCGAGGGCGAATGCGGCGCCTGCACGGTGCTGCTCGGCGAACCGGCGGCGGCTGCGGACGCGCCGGACGCGGGCCGGGACGCCGCGCCGGGCGACGCACAGGCCGCGCCAGGTGCGCCGGCCGCGTCCGCCGGCGAGATCGCCGCAACGCCCGCCGATGACGGGCCCGCGGCCGGTCACCTTGAGTATCGGGCGGTTGTTGCCTGCCTGCTGCCCGTCGCGGAACTGCCCGGCCGCCACCTGGTCACCATTGAAGGGCTCTCGCCTCCGGCCGGTCTCAACCCCATCCAGCAAGCGTTGGTCGACGCGGGCGCGCCGCAGTGCGGCTTCTGCTTTCCGGGCATCGTGATCTCGCTCACCGGTTTTTTCCTGACGAGCCGCGACCTTGCGCGCGACGACGCGATCGGCGCCCTCGACGGCAACATCTGTCGCTGCACCGGCTATACCGCGATCCTGCGCGCGGTCGACGAGCTGTGCCGCCGCTACGCGCCGCGTCTCGATGCGCGCCGCCCCCGCGTGGCGCAACTGGTGGATTGGGGCATCCTGCCGCCCCATTTCACGCAGGCGCCGGCGCGGTTGGCGGCGCTCGGCGAGACCGCCGCCGAGGCGGCCCCGACCCGCCGCGGGCAGCGGGTTCTATGCGGCGGCGGCACCGATCTGCTCGTCCAACAGCCCGAGCTGATCGCCGAGCCGGAGCGAGCATCCGGCTTGGTCTATCTGTCGCGTCACCGCGAGTTGAGCGCGATCCGCCGGACCGGCGACTACCTGGTGATCGGCGGTGGCGTGACCATCGAGGCCCTGCGGCGGGACGCGGCGCTAGCCGCCCTGGTGCCGGTCGTCCCGGCCGCGATCGAGCGCTTCGCCTCGACCGTGGTCCGCAACCGGGCGACCGTGGCCGGCAACCTGGTCAACGCCTCGCCGATCGGCGACGTGACTGTGCTGCTGCTGGCTCTCGACGCCGAGATCGTGCTGCGGGCCAAGGTCGGCCGCGGCCGCGAGCGCATCTTGCCGCTGGGCGAGTTCTACCTGGCCTACAAGACGCTCGCGCTGCGCGCGAACGAGGTTCTGACGGCCGTGCGCGTGCCGCTGGGCGTGGGCGGGGATCAGGTGTCGTTCGAGAAGATCTCGCAGCGGCGCTTCCTGGACATCGCCAGCGTCAATTCCGCCGCCCGCGTGCAACTGGCGCCCGGCGGCGAGATCGCGAGCGTCACGCTCGCGGTGGGCGGCGTGGCGCCGGTGCCGCTGCTGGCCCGCCGCACCATGCGCTTCTTGACCGGGCGGCGCCTGGACGCGGGCACGGTCCGCGAGGCCGCCACGGTACTCGACGGCGAGATCGCGCCGATCGACGACGTGCGCGGCACGGCGGCTTACAAGCGCGAGTTGGCGCGCCGCTGTCTGTTCGCCCACGCGCTGCGCGTCGCGCCCGATCAGGTGCGCTGCGAGGAGCTGGTATGAGCGGACCGAAGCACGGCGACCCCTATCTGCACGTGCGCGGCGAATCGGTCTTCGTCGACGACCTCGTGGCGCCGGCCGGCACGCTGCTGGCCGCCGTGCTCTCGTCGCCGGTTGCCCACGGCACGATCGTCCGACTCGATCCGACGCGCGCGCTGCGGGGCGCGGGCGTGGTGCGGGTGCTGACCGCGGCCGACGTCCCCGGCGAGAACCAGATCGGCCCGATCATGCCCGACGAACCGCTGCTGGCCGAGGGCGGCGTGCACCATGTCGGCCAGCCGGTCGCCGTGGTGTTGGCCGAGAGCGCGGCCGCGGCGCGCCGGGCCTTACGCGACATCGACCTCGTGATCGACCCTCTGCCGGCCGTCTTCGACGCCCGCGCGGCCGCGGCGCGCGGCTTGCTGCTGCAGCCTGCGCGCACGCTCGCCATCGGCGACGTCGACGCGGCCTGGCCCAACTGCCAGGTCGTGGTCGCGGGCCGCGTCCGAACCGGCGCCCAAGAACACTTCTACCTCGAGACCCAGGCCGCCCTGGCGATCCCGGCCGAGGACGGCACCTTGCGCGTGCACTCGTCGACCCAGTCGCCGACCGGCGTGCAGCGACAAGCGGCGCGGGTGCTCGGCGTGCCCATGCACGCCGTCGAGGTGGACGTGCGCCGGCTGGGCGGCGCCTTCGGCGGCAAGGAGGATCAAGCCACGGCCTGGGCGGTCATTTGCGCGCTCGGCGCGCGGCTCACCGGGCGCGCCGTGAAACTGGTGCTCGGTCGCGCCGAGGACATGGTCATGACCGGCAAGCGGCACCCTTACGAGGCCGACTTCAAGCTCGGCCTCGACGGCGACGGCCGCTTCCTCGCCTACGAGGTCACCCTGTACCAGAACGCCGGTTCGGCGGCCGACCTTTCGCCGGCCGTGCTCGAGCGCTCGCTCTTTCACGCGACCGGCAGCTACGACATCCCCCATGTGCGCGTCACCGGCATGAGCTGCCGCACCAATCTGCCGCCGTTCACGGCGTTCCGCGGCTTCGGCGGACCGCAGGCCATGGTCGTGATCGAGGCGGCGATCGATCTGGCCGCGCGCCGCCTCGGACAGCCCCGCCACGAGCTGCAGCGCCGCAATCTGCTCACGCCGGACGCGGTCTTTCCCTACGGCATGACGGCCGAGCACTGCCGCGCCGCCGCGTGCTGGGACGCGGTCGACCGCGCCCACGGCATCGCCGCCGCCGCCGCGCGCGCGGCCGCGCACAACCACGCTGATTGCGCCACCAAGCGGGGCCTCGCGGTGATGCCGGTATGTTTCGGCATCTCGTTCACCAACACCATGCTGAACCAGGCCGGCGCGCTCGTGCACGTGTACACCGATGGCAGCGTGGGCCTGTCGACGGGCGCGGTCGAAATGGGCCAGGGCGTCGGTATCAAGCTGCGCAAGATCGTGGCGCACACGCTCGGGATCGACCTCGCCCGCGTGCGCCTGGACACCGCCAACACGAGCCGCGTCGCGAACACGTCGCCGACCGCGGCCAGCACCGGCGCCGACCTCAACGGCATGGCGGCGCGGCAGGCCTGCCTGCAGATCCTGGTGCGGCTGCGCACCGTGGCCGCCGAACTGCTCGGCGCCGGCGAGCCCGACCGGCTGACCATCGCCGGCGAACGCGTCCAAGACGGCGGCCGGGCAACCCGCCTGGCCTGGGACGAACTGGTGCAGACAGCGTACCGCAAACGCGTGAGCCTGTCGGCGCACGCGCACTACGCGACGCCGCGGCTGAACTTCGATCACGCGACCGGCAAGGGCCGTCCCTTCGCGTACCACGTCTACGGCGCGGCGCTCGTCGAAGCCACGGTCGACTGCCTGCGCGGCACGGCGACCGTCGATCGGGTCAGCCTGGTGCACGACGGCGGTAAGAGCCTCGATCCAGCCACCGACCGCGGTCAGATCGAAGGCGGACTGGCGCAGGGCCTGGGCTGGATGCTGCTCGAGGAAGCGACCTACGACGACCAGGGCCGCTTGCGGCAGGACACCGCCGGCAAGTACAAGGTCCCCGATATTCGCTTCGGCCCGGCCGAGCTGAACATCGAGTTCCTGCCCGACGCCGGCAACCCGGAGGCCGTGCTCGCCTCGAAGGCCGTCGGCGAGCCGCCCTTCATGTACGGCATCGGCGCCTACTTCGCCGTGCTCGACGCCGTGCGCGCGGCCGCTGCTGCCGATCGCGACGTGTGCGACGGCGAGTACATCACACCGCTGACACCCGAGCGCCTCATGCGGCTGTTGACCGCAGGAGCGCGGGGCGCGCGGCAGCCGAAGGAGGATACGCCATGAGTCTTGCCCGCCAGGTGCTCGCACTTGCCGAGAAGTACCGCCACCAGACCGCTGACAACCTCTCGCGCCTGGTGCAGATCCCGTCGCTCAGCGGCCAAGAGGAAGCGGTGAACGCCGAGCTGGGCCGGCAGATGCGGCAGGCCGGCTTCGACAAGGTCACAACCGATCCCCTCGGCAACGTGATCGGCCGTCTCGGCCGCGGGCCGCGCCTGCTGGCGATCGACGCGCACATGGACACGGTCGACGTCGGCAACCGCGCCAACTGGAGCTTCGACCCGTTCTGCGGCGAGGTGCGCGACGGCTGGCTCCTCGGCCGGGGCGCGGTCGACCAGAAGGGCGGCGCGGCGGCGTTCGTGACCGCGGGCCGTATCGTCAAGGAACTGGGCCTGGGCGATCGCCTGACGCTGCTCTGCACCGGCACGGTCATGGAGGAAGACTGCGACGGTCTCTGCTGGAAATACCTCATCGAGGAAGGCGGCCTGCGGCCAGAGCTGGTGATCTCGACCGAGCCCACGAGTCTTAACCTGTACCGCGGCCAGCGCGGGCGTATGGAGATCGGCGTCGACTTCCACGGTGTGTCAGCGCACGGATCGGCGCCCGAACGCGGGCGCAACGCGATCTACCCGGCCGCGCGCACGTGCCTGGCGATCGAGAAGCTGCATCCGCGCCTGGCCGACGACACGTTCCTCGGCAAGGGCAGCATCACGGTGACCGAGTTCCGCTCCGGCGGCCCGTCGCTCTGCGCGGTGGCCGACGCGGCGCATCTGCACCTGGACCGGCGCCTGACCGCGGGCGAGACGTGTGAATCGGCGCTGGCGGAGATCCGCGCGCTGCTCGACGACCCGACGGCCGAGGTCCGCGTGCTCGAGTACGAGGGCCTGGCCTACACGGGCTTGCGCTTCGGGATGCAGAAGTACTTCCCGACCTGGACGATCCCCGAGAGCCACCCGGCGGTGCAGGCGGGCGTGGCCGTCTATACGGAGCTGTTCGGCGCACCGCCGTTGATCGACCGCTGGACCTTCTCGACCAACGGCGTGGCCATCAACGGCAGATCGG
>JAQULN010000220.1 GCA_028718575.1 Candidatus Krumholzibacteriia bacterium
CTCAGCTTCCTCTTTACGCCCGTGGCTGCGCAGGCCATCGCCATCGTCGGCGTCAACCCCGTTTCGGGCATGACGCTGATCACCGTGGTTTTGACCATCGGCGTGATGATCTCGGTCGGCTTGAAGGGTACCGCCGGCATGCTCATCGCGCTGATCATCGGCACGGCGGTCTGCACGGCGCTGTCGACCTCGGGCGCCCTCATCTCCGATTTCAAAATCGGCTATTGGCTGGGCTCGACCCCGAAAAACCAACAGCGGTGGAAGTTCCTCGGCATGGCGGTCGCCGCGTTGGTGGTGGCGGCGGTGATCCCGCTGATGGACAACGCGTACCACTTCGTGGTCCAGGACCCGGCGACCGGACAGATGATCTCGAACGAGAAGGAACTCCCGGCGCCGCAGGCCAACATGATCGCCGCAGTCTCCAGCGGCTTGATGGACGACCCCGCCAATCAGCCCTGGCTGCTCTATGGACTGGGCGCCGCCGTGGCGCTGATGCTGTTCATGACCGGCCTGCCGATGCTCGCCTTCGCGCTGGGCATCTACCTGCCGATCGCGATCAACATGGCCGTCCTGGCCGGCGCGATCGCCGCCTGGATCGTGGGCAGGACCGGCGGCTCGCCGCAGATGCGCGAGTTGCGCCGAGAGCAGGGCACGCTGATCGCATCGGGTCTGATGGCCGGCGCGGCCATTTTCGGCGTGATAACGGCGGCGTTGCGCACCAAGGACTTCGGCGCTTTGATCCGCCACATCAGCATCGGCGAGAAGTTCTGGTTGAACGAGGCGGGCGAGCTGCAGTCCGAACCGATGCACTGGTATGAAGGCTTCCAAGGTCAGCTCATCGGCCTGGTGATGCTCGTGGCGCTGGCCGTCATCTGTTATCTCCTGGCCCGCCTGGGCGCGAGATGGCAGATGCAGGCCCAGCAGAAGAAGTAACGCAGCGACATCGGCGAAGCGGCACAACGAGCGGCGGTCCCCTGCGGCCGCCGCTCGTGTCTCGGCGCTTGCCTCCTTGCCCCGCCAGGATCGCCCCGTTATCCTTTGCCTTTACACGTCATCCCAGCGGCCGGCGCCCGCCGTTGCGCAGGCCGGACCTGATTCGACCCGGAGGCTGATCATGCTCAAGCGCAAAGCCGGTTCCGCGTTCCCCACCCTGGTCGACCGCTTCGTGGCCTACGCCAAGGTCCATACGCAGAGCGACGACCAGAGCGACACGTACCCCTCCACCGCGCGGCAGTTCGACCTGGCGCGGATGCTCGTCGACGAGCTGAAGGCCATCGGCCTCTCGGACGCGCAGGTTGACGAGCATTGCTACGTTACGGCGACCGTGCCGGCGACACCCGGCTGCGAGAACGTGCCGGCGATCGCGTTCATCGCCCACATGGACACGTACCCCGAGGTCTCGGGCGAAAACGTGCAACCGGTCTTCCACAAGAACTACCAGGGCGGCGACATCAAGCTGCCGAAGAACGGCATCGTGATCAAGGAAAGCGAAAACCCCTACCTGAAGACCTGCCTCGGCGAGACGATCATCACCGCCGACGGCACCACGCTCCTGGGCGCCGACGACAAGGCCGGCATCGCCGAGATCATGGAAGCGTTGACCCGCATTCACGAAAACCCCGGCTGGGCGCACGGTCCGGTCAAGGTCGCGTTCACGCCGGACGAGGAAGTGGGTGCCGGCGTCAAGCACTTCGACATCGAGAAATTCGGCGCCAAGGTCGCCTACACCATGGATGGCGGCCAACGCGGCGAAGTCGAGGACGAGACTTTCTGCGCCGACAGCGCCATCGTCAAATTCGTCGGCCGCGATATCCACCCCGGCTACGCCAAGGACAAGATGGTGCCGTCGATCAAGGTCGCCGGCGCTTTCCTGGCCAGCCTGCCGCGCGAGGGCGCCCCGGAGACCACTGAGGGCAAAGAAGGCTACATCCACCCGATCAACATCAAGGGCAACACGAGCCAGACCGAGGTCACGCTCTTGATCCGCGACTTCGACGTCGACCAATTGCCGGTCAAGGCCGACCGCATCCGCAAGTACGCCGAGGCGGCCTGCGCGCAATGGCCCGGCTCGCGCTGCGAGATCGAGATCAAACAATACTACCGCAACATGAAGTACGACCTGGCCAAGGAGCCCCGCGCCCTCGAATACGCCCTCGAAGCGGTCAAACGGGTCGGCCTGAAGCCGCTGCGCGGTTCGATCCGCGGCGGTACCGACGGCTCCAACCTCACCGCGCGCGGCCTGCCGACGCCGAACATCTTCACCGGCGAGCAGTCCTTTCACGGCTACACCGAGTGGATCTGTATCAAAGACATGGAGTTGGCCACAGAAACGATCCTGCAGCTGATCGACGTCTGGCGCGAGAAGGAGACCCGGGCGGCCTAGCCCAGATTAATCATGAAGGACCGGCTGCGAAAGGTCAAATGCTTGCCAGGACGCGCGTTCTCGGATCGGCTCGGTCAACGTACCGCCTTGGGTACGCCTCCCTCGCCGATCCTTGCGAGCCAGTATCCTGGCAAGCATTTTCCACTTTCTCGCGGCGGTCCTGCATGATTAATCCGGCCTAGCAGGCAAGATCGCGGGAACTCCTAGCGTTTTGCCTTGTTCTGATCGCCATCCGCGGGTTATCATTCATGGCGTGACCCGAGTGTACACCACCTGAGCTCGAGAGAGGTTCCCCGATGCAGCGTTTCGCCACCGCCTTGCTCTGTTGCCTGGCTCTGGTCGCCTTTTTAGCGGCCGGCGCCGTGGCCGCCGACAAACCCGCCGCGACCAAGGCCGCGACGTGCAAACCCGGTTGCGCGCACGCGGCGGTCAAAACAGCGGCCGCGCCCGACAAAGCGGCAGCCGCCGCCTGCGATCATACCAAGTGCGATCCCGCCAATTGCGACCCGGCCAAGTGCGACCACACCAAGTGCGACCCGGCCAAGTGCGACCACGCCAAGGCGGCGGCCGCCAAGGCAAACGCCCCCAAGCCTGGCTGCAACCCGGCCCTTTGCGACCCGACGAAGTGCGACCCCGCCCAATTGAAGAAAGCAGACGCAGCCAAGCAGAAGGCTGACGCCAAGAGCACCAGCCAGAAACAGAAGAGCTAGCTTTACGTGTACGCCGCGGGTGCCGCCGAGCGCGGCGCCCGCGGTTGCCTCGACCGGCCGGCCCAACTCAGCGCGTCAATCCAGAAGCATCAATTCCAGCACATTGCTCTGTACGTCCCAGCTCGCGGCCAGCCGCGCCCGGTACGGCTCCAGTTCGGCCTGCCAGGCCGCGGGAAACCGCTCGGCCCAGGGTAACGTGTCGCGCCGCCGGTCCAACCGGTCAAGTTCCTCGCGCACCTGGTCGAACCATTCCGATTGCTCCTGAGGAACCGGCGCCGGTGCATCGTTCAACAGCGACCGCAACCAGCGTCGATGCTGCGCGCGCAACCGCTGTCGCAACCGTTCGGCCGGGTCCCCTATTGCGTCGGCGTCCTCATCGCCGCTGTCGATCTTGATCTGGAAGGAGCGACCTTCTCGCCGCATCGCCATGAAGAAGCTCTCGACGCCCGCGGCGGGGTCATGCCCAAGCCAGCAGTGGTAGACCAAACTGTAGAGGTAGAGATACTCGCCCGGATTCATGGCGGCTTCGAGTAGAGCGGTGGACCGCAGGCGCACGAATTCGGCCAGCCGCGGCGCCAGCCGTTGGCCGGCCTCGATCCTTCTGCCTAACCGACCCGGCTTCCCGTCTGATCGCGCCAGTCGATCTTGCGCGGCGTAGAATTCGTTGACGAGTTCGGTTCGGCTCGGCGCCGTCTTGTCGCGAACCGCCAGCAGGATCTCCAGACGGTCGGCCGTCACGCCGCCGGGCCAGGCAGGGTGGAAATCCGCGGTTTCACCCTGCGCGGCGCTCAGTTCCTGCATCGCCGTACTCGCGTTCCGCCAACCGCTGAACGTGTTCTTGAATAGCAGCGCCGTCCCTCCGAGCAATACGGCCACGATCACGACGACCGCCAGACACCCCAGCCCGCAGCCCATCAGCCACTTCTTGCCGGTTCCGGCCATGGCTTCATCCCTTCTTGCGGCGGCGGCTGACTGTTCGGTCGTCCCACCGCGATCGATCAGGTCGGCGTTATTCCGCGTCGGACGGCGGTGCGAGTCCGTGCTCCTTGAGCTTCCGCCAGAGCGTGGTGCGATCGATCCCCAGCCGCCGCGCGGCGCGCGTTCGATTCCAACCTGTGGCCTGCAAGGCCGCCCGCAGCCGCTCGCGCTCCTGCGGCCCGCCACGCGGTACGCCGCGCAGCCCCGCCGGGTTGCCCGCCGCGTAACCGCTACCGATCTCCGGCGGCAGGTGTTCGGCGTACACGACGCCGTCGCGGCTCAACACCATGGCGTGTTCGAGCGCGTTCTCGAGTTCGCGCACATTGCCTGGCCAGTCGTGCCGCATCAAACGGTCCAACGCAGCGGGGGCGATCACGATTTCTGTGCGGTCCCGCCGGGCCAGCAGGCGCTCCACCAGCAGCGGGATGTCCTCCCGGCGCTCCCGCAGCGGCGGGATGTCCAAGCGCACCACCTTGATGCGATAGTAGAAGTCTTCGCGCAACCGCCCGGAGGCGAGCATGGTCTCGAGGTTACGGTTGGTCGCCGTGACTACTCGTACGTCGACGGGCACCAGCCGGTTCTCTCCCACGCGTTCGATCACTCGATGCTGCAGCACGCGGAGCAACTTGACCTGCACCGCCGGACTCACGTCGCCGATCTCGTCGAGAAATAGCGTGCCGCCCTGGGCTTCTTCGAAGCGGCCGCGGCGATCGCTCGTCGCGCCGGTATAGGCGCCGCGGACATGCCCGAACAGCTCGCTTTCGAGCAGCGTCTCGGCCAGCGCCGAGCAGTTGACGGCGACGAACGGTCCGGCCGCCCGCGGGCTGCGTTCATGCAGCGCCCGCGCCACCAGTTCCTTGCCGGTGCCGCTCTCGCCGTAGATCAACACCGACGCGTCGCTCGGAGCCACGAGTTCGATCAGATCGAACAGCTCGCGCATGCGCCGATCGCCGCCGACCAGATCGCCTAATCCGCCGGCCGGCCGGCTCTGGCGGCGCAGACGCGTTTCCTCGGTCACGTCGCCGAGGATCATGGCCAGCGCCCCGCCGCCCTGCCGGCGGCTCAATGCCGCGGTCCGCACCAGGACGTGGCCGCGGCGGCCGTCCGGCAGGATCACGCTGGTCTGGAAATCGAAGATCGCCCGGCCGCCGCGCAGACTCTCCGCGAGCGTATCCTGCGGGCAGTCGCGCTCGCCGAACAAGCTGCACACCGGCAGGCCGGTCAACTCCTCAGCCGGTCGGCCCAAGATCTGCTCGGCCGCGGGGTTCAGGTCGCGGATCCGCAGATCCTGATCCAGCAGAACGACGCCGTCGCGAAGGATCGCGGCAATGGTCCGGAATCCCGCAAGGTCGAGATCGGCCAGGAGGCTGGCGTAGCGCGGTGAACGTTCGGTCATCGTCATCCTCCATCGCGAAACGGTACCAGATCGATATGTTGCGCGCAACAATATTGTTGCAACATATTTGCTGCAA
>JAQULN010000221.1 GCA_028718575.1 Candidatus Krumholzibacteriia bacterium
CCGGCAAGCTGTTCAATTTCTCAAGGATGCGCGCGCGCGACCAGTAGAACTCGACCGCCTCGTCGAAGATCAAGAAGACCGAGGAGAAACCGAACATCGAGAGACTGCGCACCTCCTTGACGCCCGGCACGCCCAGCAAGGATACGGTCAACGGATACGTCACCTGATCCTCGACGTCCTGAGGCGACCGGCCGCGCCATTCCGTGAAGACGATCTGCTGGTTCTCGCCGAGATTCGGGATGGCGTCGACTGGCACCGGGTTGCGCGGCAGCCAGTCGATCTGCCAGCCGAACGGCGCCACCGATATCCCCCAGACGAGGATGAGCAAGACCAGCAGCAGCACGACCAGCTTCTGTTCGAGAAAAAAGCGAATCAGCCGGTCCAGGATTGACGCTCGCTCCGTCACGGCCGCCGACTCCCGGCGGCGGCGGGGGCGACGAGGACATCGACGATCTCGCCGCAGCGCAGCATGACGGCGCCAAAATAGGGATTGGCGATCGTTCGCTCCGCTTGCAGCCAGTAGCCCCGGCGCCCCTGCACCATCGGGCACATGGCGCGGTAAACGGCTCCCGCGAGCTCGACGCCGAAGACCTGGACGGCCTCTGTCAAGACATCGTTGAACGGCTCGAAGTGGTGCCGCTGCGCTGTCAGGTCCTGCGCCTCGCTCAGCGCCGCCAGGGCCGACCGGAGCGCCGCGGCCATCGGCGCCCACGGCTGGCGTACGCCGGCCTCGGCCAGGTGCGCCGGTTCGACCTGTTGCAGCGCCTCCGTCGCCTGCGCCGCACGCCGCCCGACCGCCTGCGGATCATCAGCGGCCAGGGCCTGCGCGACGGCGATGCCGGCCTCGACCAAGCGGCCGAGTTGAACGCGAAACGCCGCCGGGACCGGGACCTGATCACCGAGGCGTTCCGGGGCCGCCGCCGCTGCCGGCGCACCGATCGTGCCGTGATCGTGCGCTGGCGGCGGTCCATCCGCCGGCTGCATCATGCTGGGCCGACCGCGAATCTGCAGTTCGGAATCGATCTTGAAACTGCCGTTCGTGACTACGAGGTCGTCTTCCTGCAGTCCGGAGCGGACAGTGGTCCAAGCGCCGGCCCTGGCGCCCAGCAGAACATCGCGCGGTTCGAATGTCGGCCGATCTTCGTCCGGCACCTGGACGTAGACGACCGCACGTTCCCCCGTGATCAACGGAGCCGTCGCCGGTATCACCAGGGCGGGATCCCGGTTGGTTCCGGCCTGGATGACGCCCCGCACGAACATCCCCGGTTTGAGGCGAGCGTCCGCGTTCGGCACATCGACGCGAAGGCGCACCGTGCGATTGCGCGCGCTGAGGATCGGATCGATGAACGCCACCTTGCCGGCGAATGGTGCGCCCGGATAGCTCTGGGTCGTGAATTCGACGTCCTGTCCGACCGCGATCCATTGCAGGTCGGATTCGTAGACTTCCAGTTGCGCCCAAAGATGCGACAGGTCGGCGACGCGGTAGATCGGCTGGCCGGTCTCGACGTAATCGCCCGTGGCGGCGAGGCGATCGATCACGACACCGCCCGCCGGCGCCGGAATGGTCACGACGTCCTGCACGATTCCATCCTGCTCGAGACGCGCGATCTGATCCGCGGCGAGGCCCAGCAGCCGCAGGCGATCGTGCGAGGCAGTGAGCGTTTTCTGCGCCGCGTCGCGCGCAACCGTGTTGCCGGCAGTAGCGATCTCGCGCGCCGCGCGGAGCGCTTGCAGATATTCCTCCTGGGCAGCAATCAGTTGCGGGCTGTAAAGGCGAACCATGGGCTGGCCTGGTTCGACCGCAACGCCGGTGAAATCGACGTGCAGGCGCTCCAGCCGTCCCGGCGCCCAGGCAGCGATGGTGCGCAGCCGCGTCTCGTCGTATCCGAGCTGGCCATAGACGCGCACGGTCACCGGCAACACTCGCCGCTCCACAGGATGGACCTGGATCTGCATCAGAGCCGCCGCCCGCGGCGACACCTGCAGGCGAGGCCGATCGCCGTCGTCGCCAGCGTGGTCGTCCCCAGGTACCGGGATCAGGTCCATCGCGCAGATCGGACACTTGTCTGACGGGTTGGGCGTGCGCACCTGCGGATGCATCGAGCAGGTGTAGAGCTGGGGCGCCGCCCCGGCGGTGGTCGACAGCTCGGCGGCCGGCCGCGGCGGCACGGTCTGGTCTTGACGGTTCCCGCCCCAGACCAGGCCGCCCAGGACGAAGCCGCCCACGGCCCCCAGGAGCATCGTGCTCCGGTGGAGGCGCCGTCGCCAACGGTGCCATCGATTGTCCACGGTCGCCGCCTCTCGTCAAAAACCGGTGGCGCTGACGCCTCGTGCGGCTGGGGCCGTCCGGGACGGCACGGATCGGACGTTCACTCCGTTACGCCCTCGGGAAGCCGGCCCACGAGCGCTCGCAAACGCGCCGCGGCCTGCGCGCCATCGGCGGCGGCCCGAGCGTGCGCCAGGGCGAACTCCAGTACGATGCGTTGCGCGTCGACCAGATCGGTGAAGCCCGCCTCGCCCACACGATACGCGGTGTCGGTGATCGCCAGCGTCTGCCGGGCCTTCGGCAACAACGCCCCGCCGAACAGCTCGAGCTTGCGGCGGCTGTCGTGGTAGGCGAATAACGCCAGCTTCAACTCGACCGCCAGCGCGAGCTCTCGCTCGCGGACCTGGCTGGTCATGACACTGTAGCGCGCCAGCGCTTCTTGTACGCCGGCGTCACGTCTGCCGCGCCACAGCGGCAGATTGATCGAGACCATCCCCGTCACCATGTCCGCACCGCCGCCGTCCATCCTAGACATCCGCGCGCTGCCGCCGCGCGCATACTCAATCCCCACCATGATGTCGGGATAATACTCCCGGTGTGCCAAGTCGATCGCGCGCTGGCGGCCCGCGGTTTCGCGGCGCATCGCCGTCAGTTCCGGATTGCGGTCCGTCGCCAACGTCAGCCACTGCTCGTCGGCGAGTTCCGGCAGGGGCGCGAGCGCCTGCTGCACCAGCGATCCGGTCACCGCCGGCAGAGGAGACAAGACCGGACGTCCCAACGCCGCGTTCAATTCGGCAGCGGCCGCGCCGCGGATATCCGCCAGGGATTGGATAAGGTCTTCGACGCGGTCGAGCTCGGCCTGGGCGCGGATCAGGTCCGCCTGGCTCGCTGTACCGGCGCGGTAGCGGGCGCCGGCTACGGATTCCAGCCGGACTAACAGCTCTCGGTTATCTCGAGCAATCTGCACGGCTTGCTCGAGGTAAGCATATTCGGTATAGGCCCGCGTCACCTGGACGACCAGTTCGAGGCGCGCGGCCTCGAAGCGCTGGCCCGCCGCGACCGCGTCCGCCAGGGCAACGTCGCCGCGCAGTTGCCGCTTGCCGAACCAGGGGAACATCTGCGCCAGTGAGTACCGCTCGCCCATGTACGTCGCGCTGCGGTCGACCTCATCGAGCACAATACCGAACGAAGCCTGGGGGTCTGGCAGGGAGCCTGCCTGGGGCACCTGCGCGAGCGCCGCCCGCCACCGATGAAACGCCGCTTCGAGACCCGGGTTGTGCCGAGCCGCGAAGCGGAGGTAGTCGTCCAGCGTCGCCGTCGCCGGCAATTCCATGTCCGGCGCCGCGATCGCCGCGCCCGTTGCGGCGGCAGCCCGCGTCCGCTCGTGAGGCCCATACCAGGTATCCTCGACCTGACGCCAACTGGCCAGGGCCCGCTCATCCCTGGCTCCGGCGCAGCCGCCGACGAGTAGCACCGCGATGGCGGCGGCCGCGAGCAGCGCAGCGCGGATGCGCGCACGGGCCGGCCGTGGGAACCGGCGCCCTCGACTGCCCCACCGGCGCGAACGATCGCCATCGCTTGCATGCATGATCTCAGTCCTCACCGCTGCAGCGGGGTCCAACTGGATTCTACCTGCTCGGTCGAGCCGCGCCGGCAGGCAGCCACATCCGGCCTAGCCACATCCGGCCTACTTCACGTTCGGCAGATACTTGCCCGGCTCGGCCATCAACGCGGGCCGGCAATCCGGGCAACAGAAGAAGACTCGACGGCCGGCGTACTCCGTGAAGACATTTATGTCGAGCGGCTTGCCGGAAATCGGACAAACGGTCTGCACCGAGGCCACGGTCTGGCCCTTGGCGCTGATCGCGGTCAGGTGTGCCTCGGGATCCGCCAAGAAGGGACCCTCGCAACCGGGACAGCAGAAGTAGATCCGCTGGCCCTGGTAATCCTCGAAAACCGACTTGTCGACCTCACCGCCGCCGATAGGACAGTGAGTCTGTGTGCCGGCGTGGATCACCTGGTCGGGCTTGGCGGCCGCGGTGATCTCCTTGGCCTTGGCGTACTCGGGTTCCGCTTCCTGATTGCACGAGTTTGCTGCGGCAACCGCTGCCGACAGCAGCACGACGATCATAATGAGAAGGTGTTTCATCGCTCGCTCCCTTGTTGGCGGGTGCCGGTGCCATGCAGATGGCCCGTCGCCCGAAAGACCTCTCCTGTGGCCGGCCGGCAGCCGGGCGGCGACCGGCGCGAGGTTCACGATGGCGTTCGGCGGCACAGGCCGCGCTCACCGGTCCGGCCGCGATCGGCTGCTGCGCTCGTCTCGCACCGCCAGCCAGACCAGAGCGCCCAGAACGGCCAGACCACCGAGGTTGAACGCTAGATCCATCGAAACGCCCCTGGATGACGACCCAGCTGATTCATGAATGACCGGCGGTATCAGTTCAATCGCTTGCCGCGGTCCTTCACAGATCATCCGGAGTCCGCGGTCTGCCGCACACCCTGTTGCACGGCACGGGCCATTATTTTCGTCGTTGATTTTAAATAACTTACATCATCATAGCCGGCGAATCGTAAAATATTGTCCATCTTGATTCTTCAGGATGGAGAATATTCTCCATTATCTGCTGGAGGTCGGCTCTTGCGCGAGAACGTACGCCGTTATGGGCTGGTGGCGCTGATGGTGCTGGTCATCACGCTGATGCACTACAACACCGCCATGCATATCCACGCGGCGCACGGCATCTACCGGCGGCTGTACTATTTCCCGATCATCGTCGCGGCGTTCCGCGGCGGCCGGCGCGCCGGCTGGTGGACGGCGGTCGCGGTCTGCCTGCTGTACACCCCCCATGCCTTCGGGCTGATCGGCTTCGACCCCGGCAGCACGCTGGAGAAGGTTCTGGAGATGCTGCTCTACCTAGCGGTCGGTCTGGTGACCGGCGTGCTGGAAGACCGCGAACGCCGGGCGCGCGACCAGCTTCACCGCACGTTGGACGAACGCGAGCGCCTCCAGGCCGAGTTGGTCAGGAGCGAGCGGCTGGCGGCGGTCGGCCAGCTCTCGGCAGGACTCGCGCACGAAATTCGCAACCCGCTGGCCTCGATCAAGGGCGCGGCCGAGATCTTGGGTGCGACACCGGCGGTTGCCGCCGACCCCGGACGCGCCCGCATGCTCGTCGTACTGAAAGAAGAAAGCGCACGACTGAATCAGGTTCTGACGCGGTTTCTGGGCTACGCGCGGCCGGCGGCGGAGAGCCTGGAGCG
>JAQULN010000222.1 GCA_028718575.1 Candidatus Krumholzibacteriia bacterium
GGCCGTGCATCTCGGATCCAGGATTCACGGTCGTGCGGGCGCTGCGGGAAGCCGGCCTGCCGTGGCACGTCGCGCCCGGACCGTCGAGCACGCTCGCGGCCCTGGTGCTGGCGGGCTTCGAGCCCGATCGTTTTATGATGGCGGGCTACCCCCCCCGCCGGCCGGGGGCGCGAGCCCGCTGGCTGCAAGAGCTGCTGGATCTCGACTGCACGGTCATCCTGCTGGAGAGCGTGCACCGGATCCGTTCGACGCTGGAAACACTGGCCGAGCTGGCGCCGGCCCGGGAACTGGCGATTTGCCGGGAAATCACCAAGCTGCACGAGGAAACGCTCCGTGGGCCGGCGGAGACGCTCCTGGAGTCGATGACCGGCCAGCGGCTGCGCGGGGAACTTGTCCTGCTCCTGCGCGGTCAAAGCAAAATCGAACGTAAAAGCGAACGTGAGATCGGAGAGTAGCCATGGAATCGACCGGCTGGAAGGAAACGACGCGCGAACGCCTGCGTCCGGTGGTCCTGACCCTGGATCGCTGGGGCTTCAGTCCCCTGGCTGTCACCTTGACGGGCCTGGTGATTTGCCTGCTCGGTGCCTGGCTGGTGGCGGAGGGACGGCTCTTCTGGGGAACGCTGGTGTTCCTGCTGGGCTCGACGTTCGACATGTTCGACGGCGCGCTGGCCCGCCTGCAAGGCACGGTTTCGCGGCGAGGCGCGTTCCTCGATTCGGTCCTCGACCGCTTCGGCGAGGCGGCTTACCTGATCGGCGTCGCGATCTGGTGGATGGAACGGCAGCCGGACAACTGGCAGCGCGCCGTGATCCTGGTCTTGATCACGCTGTTCGGTTCGTTAGCCACCAGCTACGTGCGCGCGCGAGCCGAAGGTCTCTCCGAGACCTGCCGCGTCGGCGTGCTGCAGCGGACCGAGCGCGTGCTGCTGTTGGGCCTCGGGGGCCTGCTGGGCCGGCACCTGCTGTACGGCGTGCTCTGGGTGCTGGCCATCTTGACCATGGTGACCACGGTCCAGCGCATCCTGCATGTGGCGGCCAAGCTGCCCGGCAGCGGCCCGGTCGATCGCCTGAGTCGCAAGGCCGCCACCGGCGACCCCGCACGGCCTGATCCGGCCGCGGACGCTGATCCCGCCGACATGCTGGTCGCTGACCTCGACGCCGCCGTTCAAGACGATCCCACCGATCGCCGGGAGCCTTTGTGAGCCAGGCTGGACACATCGCCCCCGCGCACCGCGGTCTCTTGATCACGTTCGAGGGACCCGAAGGCAGCGGCAAGACAACGCTGATCGAGGCGCTGGCGGAGTTCCTCGGCCGGCGCGGCTGCGAGCCGCTGGTCTTGCGGGAACCCGGTGGTACCGGCATCGGCGAGCGGATCCGCAGCGTCTTGCTCGACATGTCTTCGCGTGGTATGTGCGCCGAAACGGAACTGCTGTTGATGGAGGCGAGCCGAGCGCAACTGGTCCGCGAGAAGATCCTGCCGGCGCTGGCGGCCGGGCTGCTCGTGCTTTGCGACAGGTACGCGGATGCTTCGGTCGCCTACCAGGGGTACGGGCGCGGTCTGGGCGAAAAAACGGTCGCGCAGTTCAACGATTTCGCCACCGGCGGCCTCGCACCCGATCTGACGTTTCTCTGCCTGCTGCCGCCGGCGCAAGGGCACGCCCGGCTGCAGGATCGCCCGACCGATCGCCTGGATCGTGAAACACTTGCCTTCCACGAACGCGTATACGCAGGTTATCTGGCGCTGGCTGCCCGCGCCGAGCCGCGGGTGGCGGTGCTGGACGCGGCCGCGCCGCCGGCGGTTGTCCTGGCGGCGGCGGTGGAGCGCCTCAAGCGGTTGGAACACGGTTTGCTTAAATTCCTTTAGCGCTCGTAACGGGTCTTTGCCGCGGTCGGGCGGGCATTCCGCAACGTGAGGTAGGAAGTCATGCAGCATTTTCCGCGACACCTGATCTTCAGCCTCGTGCTGGCAGTGATTCTGGGCGCAGCCGGCGGCTGGGTGGCCGCGGGCGCCCTCGAGGAAGCCCAACCGGATCCGCGCAGCCGCCGCGAGCAGCAGCTCGAGGCGGCCGGACTGATGATGGACGTCTTCGATCGGGTGATGCTCAACTACGTCGACGAAATGGAGGCCCGCAAGATCGCGGAGGCGGCGATCCAGGGCATGCTCAAGGAACTCGACGAGCACTCGGCGTTCCTGCCGCCGGCCAATTACGAAGACTTGATGATGTCCACCGAGGGCGAGTTCGGCGGTCTTGGCATCACCATTCAGCCGCGTGACCACTACCCGACCGTCATCTCACCGATCGAGGGCACGCCGGCCTACTACATGCAGATCCAGGGCGGCGATCAGATCATCGAGATCGAAGGCGAGTCCACCTACGATTTCAGCAGCCAGGATGCGGTCAAGCGGCTGCGCGGTCCCAAGGGGACCAAGGTCAACATCACGATTCGCCGGCCGGGGAGCGAGCAGCCGATTCCGCTGACCATCACTCGCGACATCATCAAGGTCGAGAGCGTCCCGCACGCGTTCATGATCGATGATATCGGCTATGTCCGAATCAATAACTTTTCCCGCACGACCGACGAGGAACTGCGGCTGAAGCTCGACGAACTGACCCGGCAGAAGATGCGCGGACTCATCTTGGATCTGCGCACCAATCCCGGCGGCCTGCTCGAGGCTGCGAAACGGGTCAGCGAGCTGTTCCTCGAGCGCGGCACGCTGCTGGTCTACACCAAGGGCCGCCTACCCGCCAACAGCATGAGTTTCTACGCCGAGCGGCGGGGGCAGCCGTACAGCAAGGTGCCCATGGTCGTGATGGTCAACGGCAGTTCGGCGTCGGCGAGCGAAATCGTGGCGGCGGCGCTGCAGGACCACGACGCGGCGTTGGTGGTCGGCAAGACCACGTTCGGCAAGGGTTCGGTGCAGACGGTATTTCGCCTCAACGAGGAAGAGGCGCTCAAGTTGACGACAGCCCGCTACTATGCACCGTCGGGCCGCAGCATTCATATGGACCGGGCGACCGAAGGCCATCACCTCGGCGAGGATGATGCCGACCTCGAGGAGCCGCTGACCGAGCTCGAGCCGGCTCCGGCGCAGCGCGAGATCCCGCGGTTCCAGAAACGGCAGTACCGCACGAGCGGCGGCCGCGTCGTCTACGGCGGCGGCGGCGTGACGCCCGACATCGAGATCGAGCAAAGCTACCTCAGCGATTTCGAGGTGTCGGTCGAGCGAGACGGAGCGCTGTTCGGATTCGCGATCGAGTATGCCAGCACGCATCCGAACCTGCCCCGCGACTGGCAGCCCGACAACGCGGTCATGCGGGAATTCGCGAACTATCTGTCCGGCCGTGAGAATATCGAGGAGTACCTCGACTACTTCGGGCTGTCGCTCGGCGATTCCTTGCTGGCGGCGAACCGCGATTTCCTGAGCTGGGGCATCCGCCGCGAAACCATGCGGCGCATCCACGGCGCCCAGGCCGCGTATCAGGTGGCGATCGAGAAGGATACGCAACTGGACGAGGCGTTGGCGCTGTTCAAGCAGGCGCGGGACATCAACGGTCTCTTCGCGCTGGCGCAGGCCTGGAACGAAGAAGCCATGGCCAAGGCGGCGGCCGACTCGGCGGCCGCGGCCGGCGCCGAGACGGTCGAGTTGCGCTGAGCCGGCGCAGGCTGCTGCCCCGATCGTCCGGGGCTGGGCGGGTGGTCCGCCATTCGGCGCGGCGACGCACCGGGCCGCCTGTCAGGGAGAGGGGATGTCCAGGACGAAATCCGGCGCGAACCCCGTTCTAGGCTGGTCGGGGTAGCCGCGCGGGTTGCTGACCATCCGCGTGGCGCCGAGGCGGTCGTTGCGGGCGCGATGCGTGTGGCCGTGGATCCAGGCGGCGGGACCGTGCGCGGCGATCAACGCTTCGAGGTCCGACGCATAAGCCGGCGCGTAGGGCCTGTCGTCGGCGTGCGGGGAGGTCGATCCCGAACTGGGAGCATGGTGGGTGACCACGACGGTCGGCCGCGACCGATCGGCGAGTTCCCGCGCGAGCCAGGCGCGGGCGCGCCGGTGCCAGCGCAGGGCATCGGTCGGCTGCGCCGGCCGCTGGCGGGGCGAGACCCGGATCTGCCGGTAATCCCACATCATACGCCCGGCCAGCGCCATTGCGGCTCGGCGGTCGCCGTTCAGCGCGAAGTCGGTCCAGAGCGTGCAACCGAGCACGCGCAGCGCCGGCAGGTCGAGGACACCGCAGTCCAACACATGGACGCACGTGCCAGCCGCGGCCCGCCGCAACGCGTCCCGGTGGCGCGGGTAGCTGGCGCCGTAGTACTCGTGGTTGCCCGGCACGTAGACCACAGGCCGGCCGGCGAAGGCGGCTGCCGCCCAGGCTACGCCGGCCGTGCCCACGTGCACGTCGCCGGCCAGGACGACCAGATCGGCGTCGAGCGCGGGCGGCGTCCAGTCGGCGAATTCCAGGTGCAGGTCGCTAAGCACGTGCAGCCGCATGGGACGGTCTTTTCTGCCGGTGCCGTCACGCCGGTCGACCTCGCGGCCGGCGGGCGCCGTCGATCCGCTCAATCGCCGAGAACATGCCGGTCGATGACCTCGACCAACTCGCCGAAGCGGGGTTTGCTCAAGTAAGCGTCCGCGCCGACGGTCTGGCATTTCAAGGCGATCTGCTCGTTGATCAATGACGAGAACAGGATGACCGGCACGTCCCGCAGATTCAGCTCGGTCTTGATGCGGCGGCAGAGCGTCATCCCATCGAGCTGCGGCATTTCGATATCGGAAACCACCGCGCCGATCTGCGCGCGGGGATCGCTGCCCTCGGCGCTTGCGCGGTCGCAGATCGCCCGCAGTGCGTTGAGGCACGTTTGGCCGTTGTCGTAGATCGCCACGTTGTCGTAGCCGGCGCTGCTCAGTTCGGCCGCCAGGAGGCTGCGGATGGTCACCGAGTCTTCCGCCAACAACAGGGGAATCGAGCCGCGCCGCTGGTCGTGCGCCGCAGAGCGGCCCGTCGCGACACGGTGTTGGCGACCGGCCCGCGGCAGGATTTCCGACAAGATTCGCTCCATGTCCATCACCAGAATCTCGCGTTCTTCGATGCGCAGCGACCCGGTGAACTTGCTCTGCACGGCGGCCAGGTAAGGGCTCAGGGGGCTGATCGCGTTCCAGCTCACCCGATGGATCCGTTTGACGCCGTCGACAAGGAACCCCGTGATCTGCTCGTTGAACTCCAGAACCAGCACGATACGGAAGGCCGCCGGCGCGCGCTGGGCATTGCCAACCTGGGGCGCGGCTGGCGGCGCCGGACGCGCGACGCCGGGCACCGCAGCCACGACCGCATCAACCGCCGCGCACTCGCCGGCGGACAGGAGATCGCCAGCAGGCGAACAGATGCGCAGTTCCTGGCCCAGGTTGATCAGCGTGATCACGTGGTTCCGATACTGGTATGAACCGCACACCGCCGGATGGGCGAGCTGGATCTCCGTGACCTTCGCCGGCTCGAACTGCTCGATCGCCTGCACCTTC
>JAQULN010000223.1 GCA_028718575.1 Candidatus Krumholzibacteriia bacterium
GCGGCTGGACCGCCGCCCGGCCTCGCGGCCGGTCTGCCGAACCGCTACGCTCTGTCCGCCGCCGCCGCCGACCTCGCGGCCGGCGGCCTTCTACTCGCCGCACTGAGCGCGCATGACGGCGATTGGCACGTCACCCGAACAGAAGCGATCGCCGGCAGTTTCGCGGGAGCCGTGCTCGATTCCCGCCTGGCGACCGACGGCGTGCTCTTCGTCGGTCTGGTGGGACCGCGCCGCGACGGTCGCGATTTCGCGCTCCAAGCGCTTGCCGCCGGCGCCCACGCCTTGATCGGACCGGGCACGGGCGCCGCCGCCGCCGGCGCCGCGCTCGCCGCTCTGGCGCCGGCCGGGCCGGTTCCGCTGCGCGGCTGTCTATTGGTATGCCGCGACGCGCTGGCGGGGATGACCTGCCTCGCCGGTCACTGGCGCCGCCGCCTGCCCGCGCTGGTAATCGGCGTCACCGGCACCAACGGCAAGACGACGACCAAGGATTTCCTGGCAGCGGCGCTGAGCGCCGCGGGTTCGGTTCACGCCACGACCGGCAACCTCAACAGCGCCGAAGGCGTGCCGCTGGTCTTGCTCGGGTTGCAGGCACGGCACCGCTACGCCGTCGTGGAGATGGGGGCGTCGGCGGTCGGCCACGTCGCCGCGCGCGCGGCCGTCGCGCGCCCCGAGATCGGCGTGATCACGAACGCCGCGCCGGCGCACCTGGCGGAATTCGGCAACCTCGCCGGGGTCATCGCGGGCAAGGGAGAACTGGTGGCGGCCCTGCCGCCGGACGGCGTTGCGCTGCTCAACGCCGACAGCCCCGGCTTCGACGCCTGGTGTGCGCGCGCGCAGTGCCGGGTCGTCAGCTGGGGACAGCGGGCCGGCGATCACCGCTACCAGTGGCGGCCGCGCGGCGGAGCCGGCCAACTCGAACTCGACGGCGAACTCTGGGATGTCCCCTTGCCGGGCAGCCACAACGGCGCCAATCTCTGCGCGGCCGTTCTGGCGGCGCGCGCTGCCGGCCTTGGCGATGCGCAGATCCGGGCCGGCCTGCAGACCTTTCGACCCTCGCCGCACCGCGCCGCGCTGCGGCGGCTGAGCGGCCGGCTGGTCCTGGACGACTGCTACAACGCTAATCCGGAGAGCCTGCGCCGCGCCGGGGGTATGCTCTGCGATCTGCCGGGCGGTGCCCTCTGGGCGGTCCTGGGCGCCATGGCCGAGTTGGGCGACGAGTCCGCGGCGTTGCACAAGGCGGCCGGCAGGGACCTCGCCCGCCTCGGCATCGATCACCTTGTTGCGGTCGGCGAGGGCGCCCAGTTGCTGGCCGACGGATTTGCCGCCAGCGGCGGCCAGGCGCACGTGACGTCCGATCACGCCGCCGCCGCCGCGCTGCTCGCCGCCGCGACGCGGTCGGGCGACCGCATCCTGATCAAAGGCTCGCGAGCCGCGGCCATGGAACAGGTGCTCGCCGAACTGCTAGAGGTTCGCGGTTGGTCGGAGGATTCCGGATGATCTCGCCGCACGTCGCCAATCGCACCTTCTTGATTGTCGGGCTCGGTCGTAGCGGTTGTGCTGCCGCCGCTCTCTTGCGGCGCCATGGCGCGCAGGTGATCGGCGCCGACGATGCCGATCTCGCGACGCTGGCGGCCCGCTGGGAAGCAGCCGGGCTTGCCGGTCAAGCGGCGGGCGCCTTCGCGGAACTCCTGACCGAACAGGCTTGGCATCGCGTGGAGCCGGCGCTGCTGCACGCCGTGGTGCTGAGTCCCGGCGTGCCGCCCGACCATCCGGGTCTCGCGCGGTTGCGACAGGCCGGTCTGCCCGTGCACGGCGAACTGGAATGGTCGTCCCGTTTCTTTCGCGGCCGGACGGTTGCGGTGACCGGCACCAATGGCAAATCGACCGTGACGGCCTGGATCGCGCACGTGCTCGCAAGCACCGGTTGCGTGAGTCCGGCGCTCGGCAACCTGGGCAATCCGCTGGCCAACCTTGCGGACCAACTCGCCGAGGATGCCGTGCCCGTGATCGAGTGCAGCAGCTTCCAGCTCGAAACGATCGAAACCTTTCGGCCGACCGTCGGCGTCGTGCTCAACCTCGCGCCCGATCACCTGGACCGATATCCGAACGTGGCCGCCTACTATGCGGCCAAAGCGCGTCTGGCGCGGCAGGTCGCGGCGGACGGCTGGTTCATCACCTGGACCGAATGCCCCGCAGCGCTGGCCTGGCCGACCAGCGGTTCGCGGCGGCTGTTCGGCGACCCGGACACCGGCGCGGTCGCCTGGTATGCCGACGGTTGGTTGCGCGTCCAGCACGCCGGTCGCAGCCACGCGGTGCTGCCCATCGCCGACTTGAGCTTGCAGTCGCCGCCCAACCTGATGAATGCGCTGGCGACGGCGGCGGCGGCGCTGCCGCTTGTCGACGACCCGGCGGCGCTGGTCCGCGGGCTCAGCACCTTCGGCGGCCTGGCCCACCGGCACGAACTCGTGGGCCGGGTCGGCGGCATCCGCTTCGTGAACGATAGCAAAGCGACCAACGTCCACGCGGTATGCGCGGGCCTGCGAGGCTATCCCGGCCCGGTCGTGTTGATCGCCGGCGGCAGCGGTAAAGGCGAAGACTATACACCGCTGCGGGACGTCATGGGTTCGGTCCGGCACGTCGTGACCATCGGACGCGAAGGCCCGGCCATTGCCGCGGCGCTGGCGGGAGCCGTTCCCGTCAGCTCGGCGGCGGATTTGCCCGCGGCAGTCGCGCAGGCGGCCGCGCTCGCGGCCGGCGATGCAACGGTTCTCTTGAGCCCTGCCTGCGCGAGCTTCGATATGTTCCGCGATTACCGTCAGCGCGGCGAGGTCTTCGCCGCCGCGGCGAGGGCGCTCGGCGCCGGGAAGGATTGACATGCGACTGCCGCTCGCCGTGCAACGCCTGCGCCAGGAAAACCTCGACAGCTGGTTTATCGGCGCTGTGGTCGTGCTATGTCTGCTTGGCACGGTGGCGGTGTACGGAGCCGGCAGCTTCACCTCCGACTCGCTCGGTCAGTACTACTACCTGCGCCAGCACCTGCAACGGCTCGTGATCGGCCTGTTGGCCGCGCTGGCGCTGGCCTGCGTCGACCATGGGCGCCTGCAGCGGGGTTGGCTGGTGTGGTCGGCCCTGGCTGGTTGTTTGCTCGTGACGGCGCTGCCGGTGGTTTTCGGCAGCGCGGGTATCGATCGCTGGGTAACGATCCGGGGCGTCGGCCAATTCCAGCCGCTCGAGTTGGCAAAGCTCGCGCTCGTGCTGTTTCTGGCCCATCGCCTGGCGGCGCCGCGCCTGGATCACCCGCTGGCAGCGCGGCAGCTCGGCATCACCTTGGCGGCCGGGCCGCTGGCGCTGATGGTGCTGCTGGCGCTGCAACCCAATTTCGGCAACATGGTCGTCATCGCGATTGTGACCTGCGGTCTATTGGTCCTGGCGGGCGTGCGGTGGCGATACCTGCTCGCGGTCCCTGCGGGCGGTGCGGTGTTGGCTGTCGCCGGTTATCTGTGCGTCAACAAGCTGCACGTGCGGATCGAGCAGTGGCGGTACGGCTGGCTGGGGCGCGGCCTCGGCGACGAGCCGCCGTTCGGCTATCAGGTGCACCAGGCGCTGCTGGGTATGGGCGCCGGCGGTTGGCACGGTCTTTTACCCGGGAACAGCCACAACAAGTTCGCGTTTCTGCCGGAACACCACACCGATTTCGCCGTCTCGTTCCTCGGTGAGGAACTGGGGCTACTGGGCACGCTGACCGTCGTCGCCGCCTTGCTCGTGCTCTTATGGCGTGCGTTGGCGATCGCCGAACGCGCGCCAACGCGCTGCGGACAGTTGCTCGCGGCCGGGCTCGGGATCATGCTGTTCACTTATGGTGCGGTCAACATCGCGATGGTCACCGGCATGATTCCGGTGATGGGCGTGCCGCTGCCCTTCATCAGCTACGGCGGTTCGGCACTCGTGACCAACCTCGCGGCAGTGGGCATCATCTTGAACGTCGATCGGCAAGGGCGTCGTCGCCGGCAGCAGTCGCCGGTCCGTCACAGCCTTGTTTGACCGGCGGCCGCCGCCGCGCTAGCATGGTCCGGTACGCTGAGCGCAGGGAGGCGCCATGTTCCGGAACACACGCCACATCCACCTCGTGGCCATTGGTGGTGTGGGCATGAGCGGGATCGCGGAGGTTCTGCTCAATCTCGGATTCTCCGTCAGCGGCAGCGATCTCGTTCGCTCAGCGGCCACCGACCGCTTGGCCGCGCGCGGCGCGCGTATTCACTTGGGCCACGATCCCGCCCAGATCGCGGACGCCGACGTCGTGGTCCGCTCGTCGGCGGTCACCGAGGCCAACTGCGAAATCCAGGCGGCTCGCCGTCAGCGTATCCCGGTCATTCGCCGGGCCGAGATGTTGGCGGAGTTGATGCGCCTGAAAGAGGGCGTGGCGGTCGCCGGTTCTCATGGCAAGACCACGACCACCAGCTTGACTGCGGCCGTGCTCGCGGCCGGCGGCCTCGACCCCACGGTGATCGTCGGCGGCCAGGTGCGTGCTCTGGGCACGAACGCCATTCTGGGTGGCGGCCGCTATCTGGTGGCCGAAGCCGACGAGAGCGACGGCAGTTTTTTGCACCTGACGCCGACGGTGGCGGTGGTTACCAACATCGACCACGAGCACGTGGACCACTATCCCGATCTGGACAGTCTGCGCGCGGCATTCAAGGCCTTTCTGGGCCGGGTGCCATTCTACGGCACGGCCGTGCTGTGCGCCGACGATCCCGAAGTCCGGCGTCTTGCGCTCGAGGTGGATCGCCGGATCGTCACCTACGGACTGGCGCGCGAAGCCGACGTGCGCGCCGATCCGGATACGCACAGGAGCGGTGCGCAAGGCCAGCAGGCCGTGATCTGGGCCGGCGACCAGCGCTTGGGCGATCTCGTGCTGCCCCAGCCGGGGCTGCACAATTTGCGCAATGCGCTGGCCGCGGTCGCCGTTGGCCGTGAACTCGGCGTCGATTTCGCCGAGGCTCGAGCCGCGCTCGCGGCGTTTCGCGGCGTCGGCCGGCGCTGCGAGAACCACGGCGAGCATGGCGGCGTCCTGGTCCTGGACGATTACGGCCATCATCCGACGGAGATCGGCGCGACCATGGAGGTCGCGAGGGCGCACGGCAGGCGGATCGCGGTGTTGTTCCAGCCGCATCGCTTTTCGCGCACGCGCCATTTCGCCAGGGAGTTCGCCGAGGCGCTGGCCGCCGCCGATCTCGTGGGTCTGTTGCCGGTCTACGCCGCCGGCGAAGACGACCCCGGTCAAGCGGGCAGCGACCGGATCGCCGCCGAGTTGGAACAACGCTGCGGCAGACGATGCGTTCTCTTGAGCGACGCGGCGACGGCAACGGCCTGGATGGATGCCGAACTGGAGGTCGGCGATTTGCTGCTGGTACTGGGCGCCGGGGACATCGGCCGGATGGTGCCTGCATTGTGCGAGCATTTGGACGGGAGGGACCGCGCGTGAACGGCCGCGCCGCGCCGCTGGTCATCGGGGG
>JAQULN010000224.1 GCA_028718575.1 Candidatus Krumholzibacteriia bacterium
TGGCCGGCCTGCTGGGCACCATCTTCGGCTTACAGCAGTCGTTCTCCGCGTTGGCGGCGGCGGCCGCCGCCGAGAAGGCGGCTGTCCTGGCCGCCGGCATCGCCCAGGCGATGAATACGACCGCCTTCGGCCTGATCGTGGCCATCCCCTGCCTCGTCGTCCAGACCCGGCTGGTGGGGTTGGCCGCCCGCCGCACCGAGATGTGCGACGCGGCCGTGCTCAGGCTCCTCAACTACTTCGACGCGCGCGCCGCCCAGCCCCGGGCGCTCAACCGCGTCGCAAGCTGAGGAGGGCCGTCATGGCTGGTAACACGTCTCAGCTGACGCGCCGGCGGCCCGCGACGATCGCCGGACTGGATCTGGATGTTACCCCGGTGATGAACATGTTCATCATTCTGGTCCCTTTCCTGATCGGGATGGCAGCGTTCACCCACCTGGCCGTCCAGGATGTCGAACTGGCGTCCGACCAGGGCTCCCCACCCGCCTTAACGACGGCCGCAGCCCAACCGCTCGTCGTCGCCGTAGGCGACCGCGGCCTGGTGATCGTCCGCGACGCCGCGGTGCTGGCCGAGCTGCCGGCCAAAAACGGCGCTCAGGATCTCGACGGGCTGCTCGCGGTGTTGTCCGACCTGGAGGCCTCGCGCCTGGTGCTTGCCGTCGACGATCCGGTCAGCGTCGACACGGTCGTCGCCTGCCTGGACTGCTGCCGCGCCGCCGGCTTCGCCGATGTCGGACTGGCGTCCGGTACGGGCGTGGTCATGACGGGCGAGGCGCAGCCATGAGCGCGTTGCTGCGCCCTCGCCGTACCGTTTTCGCCACCTCGGCGCCGCGGCTTCCGCTGACTAGCCTCGTGGACATGATGGTGATCCTGGTGGTCTTCCTCCTGATGAGCTTCTCGGTAGACGGCCAACTCTTGACGCCGGCGCCCAGCGTGCTGCTGCCGCCGTCGACGAGCCGCCAACCCGCGCCGGCCGGAGTCTTGATCGCAATCGGCCGCGATCGCCTGACGATCGACGGCCGCGACGTGATGGCCGCCAGTGCGGCCGCGAGCGATTCGCTGGCGCTGGATGCAGCGCTGCGGGACCTGGCGGCCGACGGCCCGCGCGCCTGGGTCGTCCAGTGCGATCGCCGCCACGCGTTCGCGACGCTCAGCGTTGTGCTGCGCGCCTGCGCGCGCAACGGCGCGCGCGATTGTTCGTTGCTGGTCCAGGGAGGCGAATCGTGAACGCGCCGGCGCCTGCCTCTGTGCCCCCGCGCTGGCGCCGCTTCACCGAGCCGGCGCCGCCGGCTCCGCGCGACCAAGTGCGGCTGCTGGCGGCGGGCTCACTCGCCTTGTTCCTGGCTCTGGGCGCCGGGCTCTCGCTAGTGGTGGTGTCCACCGTCGCCGCGCGGACCCGCGCCATCGGTCACCGCGTCACGATCGAGACGTCACCGATCGCCCTGCCGCCGCCGCCGCAGAAGCCGCGGCCCGATGCCGCCGCGCCAGCCGCCCCGCCCCGTCTCGACCCGGCGACGGTCCTGTCCCAGGACGTCGATCGCGCGGCGCCCGCTCAGGCGCAGACCCCGCCGCAAGCCGCGCCCACCGCCGCCGAATCGGCCCCGACCCGCCGCGTGTACGGCGTTAGCAAAGTCTACGCCCGCGGTCTGGGCGCGGGCGCAGCCGACGCGACCGGCTTGATCACCAAGCTGGGCAACACGACCAGCGGACCGCCCGATACGTTGACGGCGACGGACGCCGATCTACGCGGCGAACTGGCCGCGCTCAGCACGGTCGACCAGGCGCCGGTGCCGGTATCGCGGATCAAACCCGAGTACACCCCGGCGCTGGTCGCCGCCCGCGCGTCCGGGACAGTCGCCGCGTACCTGCTGGTCGATATCGACGGCAGCGTCCGCGAGGTCCACGTCACCGAAGACATCGGCCACGACTCCAGCGCCGTGGCGGCCGCCGCCTTCGCCCGTTTCCGCTTCCAGCCCGCCTTGAAGAACGGCACACCGGTGGCGGTCTGGATCCTTCACCGCATCCGCTTCGAATTCCAGGAGTGAACATGGCCATGGCATCCATGCGAACGATCGTCCCGGCCGCCGCCGGCTTGTTGCTCATCGCCGTCGCGAGCGCGGCTTCTCCCGACAGCGCGCCGCCGGACACCGCCCACGTCGCGGCGCCGGACGTCGAGCCGGCGCTGGTCGAGTTCGCGGACGCGGTCTACCCGCCGGCGGCGCTGCAGGCCGGCCGCGAGGGCACCGTGTTGCTCGAGTTGCTCGTCAATGCCGCCGGCGCTGTCGATTCGGTCTCGGTCGTCGCGAGCCTCGACCCCGAGCTCGACCAGGCCGCCGCCGACGCCGCCCGCCGCTGCCGGTTCTCGCCCGCCATGGCCGCCGGCGAACCCGTGCCCGTCTACGTGCAGTTCGCCTACACGTTCTCGGTGCGGGAGCAAACCCTCGCCGTGGCGCCGCGGATCAATCTGCAGGGCCGCGTGCTGGAGATGGGTACGCGCGCCCCGGTGGGCGGGGCGATGGTCGTCGCGACGTTTCCCGCGCCCGACGCCGGCGCGCTCGCCGTGCCGTGGCGCGCCTACCTCGAGCGCATCGGCGGCTTCGCCGGCCAGTATCTCGAAGACGACCGCCTGGTGACCTTCGCCGACGAGGCGGGCCGGTTCGTCTTTCGCGCGCTGCCGCCGGGGCCGGTCGCGCTCGCCTTTCCCAACGCCGGCTACGAACCGCTGACCGCCGCGGAGGAGATCCGCGCCGGCGAGCTCATCGACGCGGTGTTCCGCCTCCGTCGCAGCAGCTACAACGAATACGAGGTCGTGGTCTATGGGCGGCAGGAGGAGAACGAAGTATCGCGCCAACGCCTGTCCGTTCTGGAGGTCGAGCGCTTGCCGGGTTTCGCCGGCGACGTCATCAAGAGCGTGCAGGCCCTGCCCGGCGTGGCGCGGGCCACGATCAGCGATCCCGGCGCTGTCGTCGTACGCGGCAGCGGCAATTTCGACAGCCGTTTCTTCCTGGACGGCATCGACGTGCCGCTGCTCTTCCATTTCGGCGGCGCCAAGTCGACGTACAACTCGCTGGCCCTGGCGAGCGTCGACCTCTATCCCGGCGGATTCGGCACCCAGTACGGCGGCTGCACCGGCGGCGTGATCGAACTGAAGGGCCGGCCCGCGCGCCGCGATCGCTGGCACGCCGTGCTGGACGCCAGCACCCTGGACGCGTCGTTCCTGGTCGAAGGTCCGCTGGGCCGCCACGTCGGCCTGCTCGTCACCGGGCGCCGCAGTTACATCGGCGACCTGGCCAAAGCGGCGCTCTCGGAATCCGACGATGTCTCGCTGAACGTCGCTCCCTACTACTGGGATCTGGTGAGTCGTCTGGACTGGGGCGCCGGCACCAACAACCACGTCTTCCTGACCGCGTTCGCCGCCAAGGACCGCCTCGACATGGTGGTGCCGGACGACGCGTCGGGCAGCCCCGAGGTGAGCGCCGCCACCGACCAGATCGAACTGGACCTCTCCTTCAGCCGCTTCATCCTGGGCTGGGACGCGCGGCTGGGCGACCGGGTGCGCAACGAACTGCGGGCCGCCTACGGACGCTCCGCGGACTCGGGCCATGTCCTGGGCGAGTTCCGTTTCGCGGGCAAGGGACCGGTCTGGCATCTGCGCAACGACCTCGCCGTCGCGGTCGAGCCGCGCGTGACACCCCGCGTCGGCATCGACCTCGGCTATCTCGACTACGCGTACGAGGTGAAAGCCAACGGCTGGCCCGCGTCGCGCCAGGCCATCGAATTCTCGGACGTCGGCGCGTACGCCAACGTCGAACTGCGGCCGCGACCCAACGTGCTATTGGTGCCCGGCGTCCGCCGCGACTACTACCACCACCTGGACGAAGCCGTCTGGAGCGCGCGCGGCTCCCTGCGTTGGAACTACCTGCCGGACCGCACCCTGACGGCGGCCTACGGTACCTACAACCAGATGCCCGAACCCGCCGGCCAGTCCACCGACGCGGTCTACGGCAACCCGGACCTGCCGGCCACGCGCGCCCGCCACGCCACGCTGGGTCACGAGTGGCGCTTGAGCGATCGCGTCTTCTTGAAGGTCGAGGGCTATCGCAACCGCCAGGACCGCATCCCAGCCTACGCCGACACGCTCGGCGCCAATTTCCTGCCGGACCAGGAGGCGCGGATGTACGGCGTCGAGGTGATGCTCCGGCGCGAAGCGGGCGGCCGCTTTTTCGGCTGGATCGCTTACAGCATCGGACGCAGCGAGCGCCGCTTCGCGCGCAACCCCGGCCGCGGCGATGACTGGCGACCTGACCAGTGGCAGCTCTACGACCTGGATCAACCCCATCACCTGGAAGCGGTCGGCTCGTGGAACCTGGGCCGCAACTGGTCGTTCGGCACGCGCCTGCAGACCGTTTCGGGCGTGCCGACGACGCCGATCCTCGGCTACACCGGCAACCGGTACGAATTCGACACCGACCGCGGCGACTACGTGCCGGTCGAGGGCAGGTACCTTGCCGATCGCGTCGAGCCGTACGTCCGCGTGGACCTGCGTTTCGACAAGAAGTGGATCAAGGACCGCTCGGTGTGGTCGGTGTACCTGGACCTGCAGAACGCCAACTTCTTCTTCTACAACAGCCCCGAGGGCTACGTCTACAACTACGACTACTCCAAGCGCAAAGACTACGGCTGGATCTTCATGCCGGCCGTGGGCGTGCGCGCCGAGTTCTAGGAGGCCGCGATGCTGCGCCGAGTCCTTTCCCTGTTCGCTCTGTCCGCCGTCGCCGTCCTTGGCGCCGGGTGCGACGTCAGCTTCCCCGACGAGGAGATGCACTTCGGCCGCGAGCACAAGACCCGGCCGTTCGCCGTGATCGTCGACCGGCCGGACGCCTCGCCCGGTGACACGCTGACGGTCACCTTGCTGGCCTGGTCGCCCGCTCCGGCCGGCGTGGACATAGCCTGGCGCGCGGCGCTCGATTACAACATCGGCCTTTACGAAGCCGACGAAGTCGAGCGCCGCTACGTGCCCGCACCCGCGCCCGCGCCGACGGCCGACGGCGACGGCGTACTGACCCAGACTTTCCAGTGGGTGGTGCCCGACTCGGTCATGCGCTGGACCTCGGCCTTGCCGGCCGTGCTGGACGATCCGCAAGCGATCGCGCTGGCCGTCGCGTTGCTGGGCGACGCCGCCTCGACCCCGCCGCGGCGCGACGAGGTGGACGCCTGGCTGAGCGCGCTGGCCCCGGTCGATCTCGCCGCCATGACGCCGCCGATCCGCGAGGCGGTCTGGGCGCTAGCCGACCGCTTCGCCTGCCAGATCCGCCTACGCGCCAGCCTGCAGACCGACCTGGCGATCGACGTCACGCGCAACGTCACGGTGCGCCATACCCGCCGCCTGGGCGGTCCGCATGCCAACCACAACGCCCGGATCGTCTCGTTCGCCGTGGCCGCGGTGCAGAAGGCCGACGCCTCCCGCGACGATCTCGCCGACCCCGCGGTAACAACCACTTGGC
>JAQULN010000225.1 GCA_028718575.1 Candidatus Krumholzibacteriia bacterium
CTGGGCGGTGAGCATGCCGTTGAGCATGTGGACGGTAAAGACGAATCCCGAGCCCAGCAAGATCACACGGATATAGGCAAGGCAGATCGCCAAATAAGCGTCGCTGGCGCCGAGCAACCGGAACAGCGCAGGCGTGACGGCATAACCCGCCGCCGTCACCACCGCGGTCGCCGCCGCGCTCAGCATCAGACCCTGCGACGCGACCCGCGCGGCTTCGCTGCGGCGGCCGGCTCCCAGGGCCTGGCCGATCAACGCGGTGGCGCCGGTCGAGAAACCGGAACCCATGGCGATCAAGGTGAAGAACACCGGAAAGGACAGCGACAGCGCGGCCAGCGCGTCGGTCGAGAGCATACCCGCGAAATATGTGTCCACCACGTTGAGCAGGGTGTTGAAGAAGAAGCCAACGCTGGCTGGAATCGCGAGCTGGCGGACCAAGCCGCCGATGGGGGCGACGGTGAGCAACAAACCCCCCGCGTTCTGACAAGCATGTTCGACGTTTCGGTGGCGGTCCTTCATGGTTTATCCAGGTTCGCGCGAGGCGACGAGTCGTCTAGGGTGGCGGCGTACGCCGGCGCCAAACTAGCGCCGGCCGCCGAGGTGGACAAAGATAATCCCCGGTGGCATGATTGCGCGAGTCGCCGGCCGGGGAGCGGAATCGGCGCGACGAGCTTGCCGAAGCGAGGCGTGGTTCACATGCGCGGATGCTCGATCTAGATCATGCTTTTCAATTCGTTCATCTTCGTCTTTTTCCTCGCGTTCATCTGGATCGGCTACCTTTTGCTGCGTGCGCCACGGCCGCGCGCGGTCTGGCTGCTCGCGGCGAGCTACGCCTTCTACGCCTACTGGGACTGGCGTTTTTGTTCGCTTCTGGTCGGCCTGACGCTCATCGATTTTTCAGTCGGCCGCGCCCTGCACGCCGCCGCAACCGTGCGGCGGCGCAAGCAATGGTTGGCGGTGAGTCTGGCCGCCAATCTCGGCGTTTTGGGGTTTTTCAAGTATTTCAATTTCTTCGCCGCCGGCGCGCAGGCGGCGCTGGCGGCGTTCGGCCTCGAACTCGACCGCGCGCACGTGTCGATCATCCTGCCGCTCGGCATCTCGTTCGTCACCTTTCGTTCGCTGACATACACGATCGACCTCTACCGCCGGCGGATCGAGCCGACGCGGTCACTCCTGGACTACGCGCTCTTCATCGCGTTTTTTCCGATCTTGGTCGCCGGACCGATAGAACGCGCCGGCAACCTGCTGCCGCAGCTTGCCCGGCTGCGCGCGCCGTCGCGGCGGGAGATCGGCGCCGGGCTCGTCTTGATCTGTTTGGGGTACTTCAAGAAAGTGCTCATCGGCGACGCGGCCGGACGCATCGTGGACCATATCTTCGGCCAGCCGGACCTGTACTACTCGCCGGAACTGTTGGCGGCGGTGATCCTCTTCTGGATCCAGATCTACGCCGACTTCGCCGGCTACTCCGACATCGCGCGGGGAATCGGCAAACTGTTCGGCGTGAACCTGGTCGTGAACTTCGAGCAGCCCTATTTGTCGCGGTCGTTCAGCGAGTTCTGGCGCCGCTGGCACATCTCGCTGTCGACCTGGATCTGGGACTACCTCTTCAACCCTCTCGTCGCGGCGATCCTGCGGCGCGTCGCGAACTGGCGGCTCGCGAGCGTTCAGGCGGAAATGCGCGTCGCCTACCCGGTGGCGGCGATCGTGACCATGCTGCTGTGCGGACTCTGGCACGGCGCCGGTCTGACGTTCATTGTCTGGGGCGGACTGCACGGTTTGTATCTGAGCGGCGAACGGCTCTTTATTTACCGGGCCAAGGCAATTCCCCTGCGATGGCGGCTGCGTGGACCGCGCAGCGTGGTCCGGCTGGTGCTGGGGCTCGCCGCCACACAGGTCTTGGTGATGTTCGCCTGGTTGTTCTTCCGCGCCGAGAACCTCGCGCAGGTCGGCTATTTCCTCGACCAGATCGTTCACTGGCAGGGCAGCGATTTGAGCGGTCGTTTCGCGGCGATCACGGCGAGCTTCATGGGGATGATGGTGTTTTTGGATCTGCTGGAGTACAAGACGGGCACGCACGCGTGGCTGCTCAAGCTGCGGCCGGCGGTAGCGGCGGGCGTATGCATCGCGGCGATGGCTGTCGTCGCGCTCTACCTGGCGACGGTCGATCCGATGCCGTTCGTCTACTTCCAGTTCTAACCCGGGTCCGGCAACGATCATCCGGGTTGGGGAGGCCGCGCGTGCGAGGTTTGTGTGCCGCTCTGATCTTCGTCGCGACGGCGCTGGCGGTCGGCCTCGCGCTGGACGCGTGGTTGCAGGCGGCCGAGATCCAGAGTCCGCTCGAGACCTACATCGACCCGATCTATGGTCCGTCCTATTATCCCGGCCGCTCCTTCAGCCGCTTCCACGAGAGTTTCTTTCTGGGGGGGACCAATGCTTGGGGTTATCTGGGCGAAGGGCGGCCGGAGCGCAACGAGACCGACGAAGTGCGGATCTTGTTGGTTGGCGATTCGTTCGTGCTTGGCCACACGGTATTCGAGCGGCATCACTTTAAACGGGTCATGGAACGGGAGCTGAGCGTCGCGCTGGGCAGGCGGACCGCCGTGCTCAACTTCGCTCGCGCCGATTTCAATCTCTGGAACATGCACCGCTACTACCGCGACTTCGCGTCGCGTTGGGATCACGATCTGGCGCTGCTGTTCGTCGGCGAAAGCGATCTGGTGCCGAGCCGGCAGGTAGGGTCCGCGCTCTATCCCTTCAGCTACGCCTCGGCGGACACGGTCGCGGCGGATTACTCTTTTCGCGCGAGCCGGCAGTTCCACCAGGCCAAGCGCCTGGAGCCACTGCTCTCGCGACTGGCGGTGTCCCGCCTGGCCTTCAACCTCTACAAACTGGGATCGCGGGGGAAAACCGCCGGTATTCTGCTCGGCAAGTGGGCGCCGGCGAGGACCGCCGACGCGGAGGACGGTCGGACGCGAACAGTCGCGGCCGTCGAGCCGCTTGCGGCGCACAGTCGAGTCATCTTGCGCGACCTCGCTCGCGACCGGCGCGTTCTGCTCGTTTACAAGGAACCGATCGACGATACGTACCGCGCTGCGATCGACAGCCTCGGAGCGCATCCGTTCGAGCTCGCACCCGTCTTCGCAGGGCTGCGGGCCCGGGGCGTCGAGCCCCGCTGGTGGCCGGTCACCCGCAAGCTGGGCCATTGGAATCAGCAAGCGCATCAGGACATCGGTCGCGCCCTGGCGCGCGCGGTGTTGGACCGAAAACTACTGGATTGAACGCGGGAGAGTTCTATCGCCCGTCCTCGCGTTGGGAGTTCGCATGACCCGTTCGTTCCACCATCGATCCAGCCGCGTGCGCGGCCGCCGCCGCCGCTTGCTTCTAATTGTGGCCGCGGCCGTGGTGGGCGCGCCGCTGCTGGTTGCCCTCGCCGCGACCTTGGCCTTGCGCGGCAGCCTGGCCAGGCTCGACGGCCAGCGCCAGGTCGCCGGTCTGGCGGCGCCTGTCAGCGTGGTCCGCGATACGCTCGGCGTACCCGATATCTCGGCCGGCAACCGGGAAGACGCCGCGCGCGCACTGGGCTATGTGCACGCCCAGGAGCGCTTCTTCCAGATTGACTTGCAGCGCCGTAATGCCGCCGGCGAGTTGGCGGCGCTGCTGGGTCCGGCCGCCCTGGAAATCGACCGCGACCATCGGCGCCACCGTTTCCGCGCGCGCGCCGACACCGTGGTCGCGGCGGCGGTCGACTACGAGCGCGGCATCTTGCTCGCCTACACCGATGGCGTCAACGCAGGCTTGCGGGATTTGCGTGCGCGGCCGCCCGAGTACTGGGTGCTACGCTGCAAACCAGAGCCGTGGCGGCCCGCGGACACGGTGCTCACGCTCTACACGATGTTCTTGGACCTGAGCCTGGATACGGTGTGGGACGAGTCGACCCGACACTCAGCGCGGGAACATTTACCCGCGGCGTTGGCTGCGTTTCTTATGCCGGCGGCGGCGCGCTGGGATGCGCCGCTGCAAGATGATCCGCTACCGCCGGCGAATCTGCCCGACGCGACCCTCGTAGACGCGCGCGGCTGGGATTTCAACGGCCGCACCTGGGCGAGCTTCCTCGAGCCCGCCGCCGCCGAAACCGCCGGCAGCAACAGCTGGGCGGTGGCCGGGTCGCGCAGCGGCCACGGCGGCAGCCTGCTCGCGAACGACATGCACCTCGGCCACGGTCTGCCGAATATCTGGTACCGTGCGCGCCTGAGCTGGCCCGAAGGTGGCGCGCGTCGGTCTATCGTCGGCGTCACGCTGCCTGGCACGCCGGTGCTCGTGGCCGGCAGCAACGGCCAGGTTGCGTGGGGCTTCACCAACAGCTTCGGCGACTGGCTCGATCTGGTGATCGTCGAGGCAGATAGCGTGGATGCGCCGCGTTACCGCACGCCGTCGGGGTGGCGCGCCTTCGACGAGAGGACCGAGATCATCGCGGTCAAGGGCGGCGAGCCGGACACGCTGGTGTTCTCAGAAACGATCTGGGGCCCGGTCTGGCAAACCGACGGGCGGGGGAGGCCGCTGGCGCTGCGGTGGACGGCCTACGACATCGAGGCTGTCAACCTCTCGTTGCTCCTGCTCGAGACCGCCGGCGATGTGAACGCCGCGGCTGCCCTGGCCGGCGCGATCGGCATTCCGCCGCAGAACCTGGTTTGCGCCGACAGCCGGGGTCACATCGCCTGGACCATCGCCGGTTGCATACCGCGCCGCGTAGGATGGGACGGGCGCCTGCCGGCGTCGTGGGCGGACGGCCGCTGCCGTTGGGACGGCTACTATGAACCCTCGGCGCAGCCGCGGATCGTCGATCCCCCGGAAGGACTGCTGTGGACCGCGAACAACCGTGTCACGAGCGGCCGTGACCTCGCGGTGATCGGCGATGGCGGCTACGGACTCGGCGCCCGCGCTCGACAAATCCGCGACGGCTTGCGCGCGCTGGCGGCGCCGGTTGAACGCGACATGCTAGCCCTGCAACTCGACGATCGCGCGGAGTTCCTCGGCGAATGGCGCGACTTGCTTCTGCCGGTTCTGACCCGACACGCGGACGCGCTCACGGCTGAGCAAACAGAATTCCACCGCATCGTACGCGACCAGTGGGAAGGGCGGGCGTTGCCGACATCGGTGTCGTACCGCTTGATCAGTAATTTCGTCTACGACTGCATCAATCTCGTCTACGGTCTCTTGACTTGGCCGTGTATGACCGCCGACCCGGATTTCGATCCGAAATGGCTGCCATGGCGCCATGCGGCGACCTGGACCTTGCTCGTCGAGCGGCCGCCGCACCTGTTGCCGCTCGGCTGCCACGACTGGGACGACTTGATGCTGAAGTCCGTGGCGCGCGTGATGGAGCACGCCGCCGCCAACGGCCGCCAGCCGGCGGCATATACCTGGGGTGCGCTCAATGTGGTTCGCGTGGAGCATCCGTTCGCGCCGCTGGTGCCGCGGCTGTCGCGCTGGCTC
>JAQULN010000226.1 GCA_028718575.1 Candidatus Krumholzibacteriia bacterium
TCGACCCATCTGCTGGCCGACGTGGAGGCCGTGTGCCGCGAGATCCTGGTCCTGAAGGAGGGACGGCTGCTGGCCCGGCAGTCGGTGTCCACCGGCGAATTGCACGGACGCCATGTCTTCGAGATCGCCGGTTTCGGCGGCGAGGCGGCCTTTGTGGAGGCACTGAAGCGCCTGGCGGTCGAAGTGCACCGGGATGGGCGCCACATCGCCGCCTTGCTCGACGTCGACAAGCTGCCGGCCGGACCCGGTTCGACGACGGCGCGCGCAGTGCGGGTGCTGCTGGAGTTGGCGGCTGCCTGCGACTACGCGCCGCGGCGCCTGCGCCGCCGGCCGGTCACCTTGGCCGATGAGTTCCACAGCCTGATCAAGCCGGAGGCCCACTGATGCCGGTCCACGAGCGCGGTTATACGCATTGGCGGCCGACGGGTCTGCGGCCCGATCCCGTCTGGTGGGTGATCGCCAGGCGCGGCTGGACCGGAGCCTGGCGCCACCGCTGGACCTTACTGCTGCTGTTCGTCGCCTGGGTGCCGGCCGTGGTCAAAGGAGCGATCATCTTCGTCAAGGCCAAGGCAGGTCAGTTGCTGGAACTCGCGGTCGGCGGCCAGTGGACGAGCATCACGCCGAGCGGCTTTCTGGCCTTCCTCGAGGGGCAGCGGTTCTTCGTCTTTCTCTTCACCATGATCCTCGGCGCCGGACTCATCGCGCGCGACCGGCGGGACAACGGCCTGGCGCTGTACTTCTCGCGCCCCTTGGGGCTGGCCGACTATCTGTTGGGCAAGACCCTCGTCGTCATCGGCGGTTACCTTGCCGTGACGCTGGCCCCGGTGCTTCTGCTCTGCCTGTTCGCCTACTTGATCGACCCGGGCGCCACGGGCGTCGAGCTGCTGCTTGTGACCCCGCTGCGCGCGCTGCTCTTCTGTTCGTTGACCGGCGCAGGTCTGTCGCTGGTGCTGTTGGCTCTGTCCAGCCTCGCCACGCGCACGGTGCTGATCGTCGTGTGGTGGGCCGTGCTCTGCCTGGGCGGCGAAATGGTCGGGGCCATCGGCGAGGGCATCGGACTTGCGGGCCTGCAGTACGCCAACGTGCTCGGGCACTGGCACAATGCCGGATCCCTGCTCATGGGAGCGGAGCCGCGCTTGCCCGTGCCGCCGTTGGCCAGCCTCGCTCTCTGCGCGCTGGCGGTGATCGCCGCCCTGGCGATCCTGCGAGCCCGCATCCGGCCGGTGGAGGTCGTATCATGATCGGCACGCCGCCGGCGCGGCTCGAGGCCGACGAGGTCGGCAGGTGGTTCGGCGAGGTGATGGCGATCGGCCGCTGTTCGCTGGCGGTCGGCGGCGGCGTGATCGGCCTGCTGGGCCAGAACGGCGCCGGCAAGACGACACTCTTCAAGCTGCTGGCGGGTTTGATCACGCCGAGCCGGGGCCAGGTGCGCCTGGACGGCCTGGTCTTGCGCGATCACGTCGGGCTCTTTCGCCGCATCGGATTCTGCCCCGAGAGCGACGCGTTGCCCGGCTGGTTGACCGGCCGCGAGTTCCTCGCGATGTTGGCGCGCCTGGCCGGGGTGCCGCGCGAGCGAGTGCGGCCGCGGGTCGCTGAACTGCTCGAGCGCTTCGAGTTGACCGCGGCGGCGAACCGGCGTCTGGGCGGCTACTCCAAGGGCATGCGCCAGAAGCTCAAGCTCGCGCAGGCCGTGGCGCACGATCCCGATATCCTCTTTCTGGACGAACCGCTCAACGGCATGGATCCGCAGAGCCGGCTCGAAGCCATCGCGGCCATCCGCCGGCTCGGCCGGGAAGGGCGAACGGTGCTCGTCTCCAGCCATATCCTGCCTGAAGTGGAGCAGATGACGCAGAACATAGTGCTGATTCATCGCGGCAAGGTTCTGGCCGAGGGCGACGTGGCCGAGATTCGCGACCTGATCCCCGAGCATCCGACAGTGGTCGCGCTGCGTTGCGAACGCCCGCGGGAGCTGGCGGCCTTCCTGGTGCGCCAGGATCACGTCGCCGGCGTCGAATGCGAGGGCCGCGATCGGGTGGTCGTGCGCACCGAACACGCGCTGGCCTTCTATCGGGCGCTGCCCGGTCAGTTGCTGGCGGCCGGCCAGGCGGTCGAGGAGATCCACACCCTCGACGACAACCTGGAATCGGTCTTCAGCTATCTGACCGACGACAGCCAGGGAGGTGCGCGATGAGCCGCGACCTGCCCATGACCGGCGAACAAAGCGGCGCGACGGCGCCGCGGGCAATACCCGACCTGACGGCGATCCTCGTGGTCGCGGGGGCCGCCTGGCGCGAACTGGCCCGGCGCCGGCGGCTTTTCAGCCTCGGTCTGTTGCTGCTGCTGCCGGTCGTCCTGCTGCTGGCGGTCAGTCTCTGGTATCCGGGCGTTGCCCCCGGCGATCTGCTCCTGAATCTGCTGGCGCGAAACGTGTACATTCCGTTCCTGCTGCCGATCGTCGCGATGGCGCTCGGGGCGCCGGCGATCAGCGAACCGATCGCCGAAGGCACGCTCGTCTATTTCTGGACTCGGCCGCTGAACCGCCGCGCACTCTATCTAGGCCGCCTGCTGGCGGCCGCCCTGGTTGCCTGCGGTTTGGTCGTGTTGTCGCTCGCAGCCGTTTTGATCACGCTGATTGCCGGGGGCTTCGGCGGGTTGAGTCTGGACGTGATGCGCATGTATGCCGAATTGACTGTCGTCACGCTGCTGGGCACGGTGGCCTACACGGCCGTCTTCGGATGCTTCGGCGCCGGGTTCAAGCGGCCGCTGGTGCCGGCCTTGTTGCTGGTCTTCGGCTGGGAGAACATGGTGGCCGATATACCGCAGCGCATCCAGGAGTGGACGCTGCGTTTCCACTTGCGCAACCTCGTCCACTGGCCGGACGCCAAGCCGACCGACCTGCGCGGCATTCTGGAAGAACTGGTCGGACGGATCCTGGTCCGGCCACCGGTGCCGGTCTGGCAGTCCGTTCTGATTTTGCTGGTGATCATCGCGGTATCGACCGTCGTGGGCACCTATCTGCTACGCCGGCGCCAGCTCGATCGCCAGGAGTGACGATGCTCCCGCCGCGACGACCGCTTCCGCGCCGTTTCTTCGCCCGCGATACCGTGACCGTCGCCCGCGAGCTGGTCGGTTGTACGCTTTGGGCCGCCGCCGGCGGCCGGACCTGCGCCGGCCGCATCGTCGAGAGCGAAGCCTATCTCGACGAGCGGGATCCGGCGAGCCATGCCGCCAGGGGACGCACCGAACGCAATGCCGTGATGTTCGGGCCCGCCGCTGTGGTTTACGTCTATTTGATCTACGGTCTGCACTACTGCCTGAACCTGGTCACCGAAGCGGAAGGCCGCGCGGGCGCGGTCCTGGTGCGGGCGCTCGAGCCGCTCGTCGGCCTGGAGTCCATGCGGGAGCGTTGCGGCTCGGCGCGCGACGCCGGCCTTTGCGCCGGCCCGGGACGTCTGTGCCGAGCCTTGGGCATCGATCTTGCCTGGAACGGACTCCCGCTGGGCGACCGGACTTCGCGACCGGTGCAACCTGATCGCGATGTTCGCGTATGGGTGGCCGCCGGCCGCGCACCGGCGCGTTTGGCGGCGGGGCCGCGCGTCGGAATTCGACACGCCGCGGCGCGTCCGTTCCGCTTTTGCGACGCCGACAGCGCCTCGTTGAGCCGGCGCCCCGTTGCCGAAGGTTTTTGACAGAATTCGTTCGGAGTAATAGCGTACCGGTAAGTTTGCGAACGTTCGCACCAGCCCATGTCGATTCATCCCAGGTGTAACGTCTCGTCGCGACGATACCGCACCGGAGCGCAGACCAGAACCCGGTGCCTGTCTTCCCGCCTCGGGCGGGAGTCCCTTCAGGGAGGCTTGATCCCCATGTTGAAACTCTTGCGACCGACAGCTCTGGCAGTCGTGATCCTGCTGGTGGGCGTCTGCAACCTGCCTGCGCAGACCTATCTCGATTTGCAGAACAAAATCGAGGAGTTCACCCTCGACAACGGGATGCGTTTCCTGGTGTACGAGGATCACTCAGTGCCTGTGTTCTCGTTCACGACCGTCGTCAGCGTCGGCAGTTCCGACGAGATCCGCGGCATCACCGGCATTTCCCACCTGCTCGAGCACATGGCCTTCAAGGGCACGAGCCTCATCGGGACGACCGACATCAAGCAGGAACGGCGGGCCATGGACGCGGAAGACCAGGCCTTCGCCGCCTTGTTGGCCGAGCGCAGCAAAGGCCACCTCGCGGACCCCGGCCGCCTGACCGAACTCGCCGCTGCGTTCGAGTCAGCCAAGGTCGCCGCGCGCCAGTTCGTGGTCAGCAACCAGTACGGCGAGATCGTCGAGAAGCACGGCGGCGTCGGCCTGAACGCCTCCACTTGGACCGACTTCACACAGTATTACTACAGCATGCCCAGCAACCGGCTGGAACTCTGGGCCTATCTCGAAGGCAGCCGCATGGCCGATCTGGTCCTGCGCGAGTACTACACGGAGAAGGATGGGCCGGTCACCGAAGAGCGCCGCATGCGCGTCGACAACAGCCCCATGGGGCGGCTCTTTATGGAGGAGTTCCAGAACCTCGCGTTCCAGGCGAACGGCTACCGTCACTCGACCATCGGCTACCTGTCCGACCTGCAGAACATGAATCGGCAGGATGCGCTCGACTACTACCGCAAGCACTACATCGGCCCCAACATCACGGTCGCCGTGGTCGGCGACGTCACAGCCCAGGACGTGCGCCGGTTCGCGCGCCAGTACTTCAGCAAGGTCCCCGGCGGCACGCCGCAGCCGGTCTTGACGCAAGAACCCGATCAGCTCGGCGAGAAGCGGCTGGTGTTGCAGCAAGACGCGCAGCCGCTGTTGTTGGTCGGATACAAGATCGAGGGCATCAATCATCCCGACTGGCCCGTCTACCAGGTTATCGCGGACATCCTCGGCCAGGGCCGCACCAGCCGCCTCTACACCGAAGCAGTGAAGAACCAGCAGAAAGCGGTCCAGTGCGTAAGCTTCGCGGGCTACCCGGGCGTCCGGCAGCGCACCCTGCTGGCCGTGTTGGGCGTGCCCGCGAAAGACGTCACGGCCACCGAGCTCGAAACACTCGTGCTGGGGCAGATCCAGAAGCTGGCGGACGACGGCGTCACCGAGGAGGAACTGGCGGGAGTCAAGCAACGCTCGCGGGCGGATTTCCTGCGCGGTCTTACCAGCAATCGCGGCCTGGCCGGCCAATTGTCCATGACGCAGGCCATGACCGGCGACTGGCGCAACATTTTCCGGGAAGTCGAACGCATCGAAGCAGTCACGCGCGAAGACGTTCGCCGTGTCGCCGCCGAGATTTTCCAGGAGCGCAACCGGACCGTCGCCATGAGCGAGAAACAGGAAGCCTAGCCGCCGCGCGCGAGCTGAGAAAGGACCCGTGATGAAGACGAATCGCAT
>JAQULN010000227.1 GCA_028718575.1 Candidatus Krumholzibacteriia bacterium
GCCATGATCTGGGCGACGCAACGTCCCGGCGAGGCGGCCCTCTGCGCGCGGACGTTGGTGCTCGACGCCGGCCGGACGCTGTTCGCGGGACCGACGGCGGACGTGCTGGCCCGGCCGCAGGTCCGAGCGCTGCTCGAGCCGGCTTACCCGGCGCCGCAAGCCCCGCCGCCGTCGCCCGATCGCGCGGGCGCGGTCGTGGCCGAACTCGCCGGCGTCGGCTGCCGCTTCCTTGACGGTGGCGGCTTCGCCGGCGTCGAGCTGCGGCTGCGGGCAGGCGACCGCCTCGGGATCACCGGTCCCAACGGCTGCGGCAAGAGCACGCTGCTGGCGATGCTGGCCGGTCTGCGCCGCCCCGACACGGGGACGGTCAACCTGGTGGGGCGAACGCTCTATAGTCGCGGCGCGCAAGACCTGGACCACGGCGCGGCCGCGTTGGCGCCGCAATTCGCGGAGTACCTGTTCTGCTGCGGCGACGTGGCGGCCGAGGTCCGGCTCGACCCCGGCTTGCGCGCCGGCGACCCGGCGGCGCTGCTGGCCAAGCTCGATCTCGAGGCCGACCTGGCCCGCCGCAATCCGCACGACCTCTCCGGCGGCCAGAAACGTCGCTTTGCCCTGGGGCTGGCGCTCTACAGCGGGCGGCCGCTCGTGTTGCTCGACGAGCCGACGGCGGCTTTGGACGCGGCGGGGCGCGCCTTGGTGGCGCATTTGGTGCGGCGCGAATGGCCGCAGGCAGCGCTGGTGATCGCCTCGCATGATCGCGAGTTCCTGCAGGCATGCGGGTGCCGGGTTTTGCAACTGGGGAAGCGGGGAATGAGCGAAGCGGTAGCAACCTGACGCGCCGCGGCGCGACACCGTTCGGCGGCCCGATGCGCACACGCTTGCTCCTGAGCGTCGGGTATGCTATCTTGCCCGCAGCAAAGGTCCTTTTTAACGCGGTCCCGCGAGGCCCGAAGAGGAGGCGGCTGCACACGACGGCGGCTTGGTGCGCAACGGCGCGCGAGCCGTTTTTTCGTGTCCGCGACCCAGCAGGCGAGGAGAGCCATGAGCTTCATCGAAAAAGCCGTCATCATGAACCAGGACGAGGTCACGCGCGCGATCAAGCGCATGGCCCACGAAGTGCTCGAGGCGAACAACGGCACCAGCGACCTGGTCATCCTCGGCATCCAGCGCCGGGGGGTGCCCCTGGCCGGACTGCTGCAGGAGGCCATCAAGGGCGTCGAGAAGGTGAGCGTCCCCAGCGGCGCGATCGACATCACGTTCTACCGCGACGACCTCTCCAAACTGGGGCCGTCGCCGCGCGTGGCGACCACGGAGATGCCGCTGGACGTGACCGACAAGGTGGTGATCCTGGTCGACGACGTGCTCTACACCGGCCGCACTGTGCGCGCCGCCCTCGACGTGATCATGGATTGGGGCCGGCCGCGCGCGATCCAACTCGCGGTGCTGGTGGACCGCGGCCACCGCGAGTTGCCCATCCGCCCCGACTACGTCGGCAAGAACGTGCCCACCTCGCAGAAGGAAGTCATCAAGGTCAAGGTCATGGAGTACGACGGCAAGCAGGAGGTCGTGGTCGGGGAGGTCCAGGGCGGATGAGCCTCAAACGCAAGGACGTCCTGGGGCTGGAGGACATGGCCGCCGAGGAGATCCTGCTGGTGCTGGACATCGCCTCGCAGTTCCGCGCCGTATTCGACCGGCCGGTGCGCTCGGTGCCGATCATGCGCGGCCGCACCGTGGTGAATTTCTTTCACGAGTCGAGCACGCGCACCCGCATCAGCTTCGAGCTGGCGGAGAAGCGCCTCTCGGCCGATATCGTCAATTTCTCGGTCGCCACCAGCAGCTTCACCAAGGGCGAGACGCTGCGCGACACGGCCGAGAACCTGCAGGCGATGAAGATCGACATGCTGGTGGTGCGGCACAAGAGCAGCGGTTCGGCGCAGTATCTGGCTCGCGTGCTGAAGTGCCCGGTGATCAACGCCGGCGACGGTTGCCACGAACACCCCACGCAGGGCCTGTTGGACATCATGACCATGCGCCAGCGGTTGGGCGACCTGCGCGGCAAACGCGTGACGATCATCGGCGACATCGCCCACAGCCGCGTGGCCCGCTCGAACATCTGGGGCCTCGGCAAGCTGGGCGCCGAGGTCACCGTCTGCGGGCCGCCCACGATGGTGCCGGCCAACGTCGCCCGGCTCGGCGTCAAGGTGGAGTACGATCTCAAACGCGCGGTGGCCAAGGCCGACGTGCTGAATATCCTGCGCATCCAGCTCGAGCGCGGCGCCGGTTCGGGTTTTCCCGGCAATCGCGAGTACCACCGCATGTACGGCGTGACCGAGGATGTGGTCCGCACGCTCAAGCCCGAGGCATTCATCATGCACCCCGGCCCCATGAACCGGAACGTGGAGATCGCGAGCGAAGTCGCAGACGGGCCGCGCCAGGTGATCCTCGACCAGGTGGCCAACGGCGTGGCGGTGCGCATGGCGCTGATCTACCTGCTTTCGGGCGGCGACCCCGGCGCGCTGGCGCCCGGTGAAGCGGCCTGAACCGCCGCGCAGACCAAGGAGATCGATGGCGATGGAGTGGAGCTGGCAACGCATCCCCGGCGAGTACCTGGTGACCGGCGTCCGCTTGATCGGCGGCGGCAAGGTGTCCGCCCGTCCAGGATTCTTGCACGTCAAGAAGGGCCGCCTCGAGGCGATCGGCGAAGGCCGGCCGACGCTCGCCGGCCTGCCGGAGCTGGCAGCCGACGGCTTGTTCTGCGCGCCGGGGTTCGTCGACACGCACGTGCACTTCCGCGAGCCGGGCCAGGAAGAGAAAGAAACCGTCGCCACCGGCAGCCGCGCCGCGGCGGCCGGTGGTTTTACCGCCGTGGTCACCATGCCCAACACCGACCCGGCGATCGACAACGCCGGCATGGTCCGCTACGTCAGCGACCGCGGCCGTGAGGCGGGGCTCTGCCGCGTGCTGCCCGCTGGCGCCATCTCGGTCGGGAGGCAGGGCGAGACGATGGCCGAACTCGGCGCCATGGTCGAAGCCGGCGCGGTCGCGTTCACCGATGACGGTTCGCCGGTCCAGAACGGCAGACTGATGGCCAGCGCGTTGCAGTATGCGCGGCTGCTCGGCGTGCCGATCATGAGCCACGCGGAAGACCTGACGATCGTGGCCGGCGGCTGCATGCACGGCGGCTACTGGTCGATGCGCCTCGGACTGTCCGCCATGCCGCGCGCCGGGGAAGACGCGGCCGTCTTCCGCGATATCGAGTTGGCGCGGGCGACGGGCGGCCACCTGCACGTCGCGCACGTTTCGACGCGCGGTGCCGTGGAGATCATCCGCCGGGCCAAGGCGGACGGCGTGCGGGTCACCGCCGAGGCCACGCCGCATCACTTCAGTCTGGATCACGGACGCTGCCGTGACTACTCGCCGTTGTTCAAGATGAATCCGCCCCTGCGCGAGTCCGAGGATGTCGCCGCCGTCGCGGACGGCCTGGCGGACGGCACGCTCGACTGCATTGCCACCGACCACGCGCCGCACACCGACACGGAGAAGGAGTTGCAGTTCGACCAGGCGCCCTTCGGGGTGATTGGCCTGGAAACGGCGTTCGCAGCCGGCGTCACTTACCTTGTGCGCGGCGGGAAGCTCGATCTCGGTCGTCTCGTGCAGTGCTTGACCGAGCGACCGGCCGCCGTGCTGGGGCTCCCGCTGGGCAAGCTGGAGGAGGGCGGCGACGCCGATTTCGTCCTGTTGGACCCCGAGCGCGAGTGGGTGGTGACGCGCGAGACGTTGCGGTCGCGCAGCCGCAATTCGAGCTTTCTGGGCGAGACCCTGAAGGGCCGGGTGCTGGCCACCTTTCTGCGCGGCCGGTTGACCTGGCACGCAGACGACCCTAGCGTTGTGCGATAGGGCCGGCCGCACGTAAGCGGTCCGACCCGAGCGGATTCTACGACGCGGCAGGAACCCCCTGAATCCTGTGGGCGGAAAGGCAGCGCGTCTTGCAGATCACGTACCGCCGGCCGGATCCCGAAGCGTGGCGCGACCGCCGCTGGCGACGGTGCAGCGCCGCCGCGGTCGGCCTGTTGGCCGTCGTGCTCGCGCTGGCCGGGGGCTGCGCGCGCTTCAACACGTACTACAACGCCCAGCAAGCCTTCAACGAGGCGGAGCGAGCGCGCGAGGAGGCGATCAAGCGCGGCGACGACGTCACGGGGGCGGCGACGTCCCAGCGTGCGAACTACCTGCGCGCGATCAGCAAGGCGCAGAAGGTCCTGGACGAGTATCCCGGCCACAGCCTCAGCGACGACGCCCTCTTCTTGCAGGCGAAAGCCCACCAGCGGCTGACCAGCTATCGCATGTCCATCCGCCAACTCGAGCTGTTGTTCGCGAATTTTCCCCAGACGCCCTATTTGGAGGAAGCGCTTTTCCTGCAAGCGGTCAATTATCTCTTGATCAATGAAGCCGGACGCAGCCAGGACCTGCTGGATCTGCTGGAACGGCAGTTTCCGCAGAGCCGTTTTCAAGCGGAAGCCCTGCGCACGAGCGGCGACAATGCCTATTCTCTGCGGGACTGGGACGCTGCCGTACGGGCCTATGAGCGCTACCTGCAGATGTATCCCGACGCCGAGAACTGGGATGACAGCAGCCTGCGCCAGGCCGAGTCCTTGTGGGAACTGGAGCGCTATGGCGAAGCGGTGCCGGTGCTGGAGCGGATCACTGCCCAGTCGAATGTCGCTGAGCGGGGCTTTCGGGCCCGCATGTTGCTCGGACGCTGCTACATCAGGCTGCAGGAGTTGGACCGCGCCGACGCGATCATCTCGGCGTTGAAGCTGGAAGCCGAGCTCTACAACCAGCAAGGCATGGTCGGCATGATCGAAGCCGAGAACCTGCTGGCCCGCGGCCAGCGGAGCTTGGCGATCAACCTGCTCGAAGAACTTCCCGACACGTGGCTCACCCGCGAGATCAAGCCGCTCTGGGCAGATATGCTCGCGTACGCGTATCTGGAAGCCGAGCCGCTCGATATCGAGACGCTCGAAAAAGCGCGGGAGTATTTCCAGCAGACCACAGCCGGCGGCGTGGTATTGCCCGACCCGGAGCGGTCGCGCGGTTTGCTCACGACGGTGCGGGATTATCTGGCGGCGGCGAACCAACTGCCTGATGCGGCGCCGGACCGCGCAGCTCGGCTGCGGTTGCTGCAAGCGAACGCCCTGCTGTTCGGCTTCGATCGGCCGCGGGCCGCGTACGACCTGTTCGTCCACGTCGCCGCCGATACCGCGGCCGATACGACGGAGGTCACGCGCGCGCTCTATGGAGCCATGCTCGTGCAAGCCGATCGGTTCCAGCAACCGGACTCGGCCGCGGTTTTCGCGGCTGAGTTGCAGGCCCGCTTCCCCGATTCGCCGCAGGCGTACCAGGCGCGCAGCGGCGCTCAGGCCGATCTGCTCGCGTTCCTGCT
>JAQULN010000228.1:0-2472 GCA_028718575.1 Candidatus Krumholzibacteriia bacterium
CGGTACGATGCGCGACCGGTTGCGCGACGCGCAGGCCGTCCTCGCAGCACGCGAGCGGTTTTTGCAGGCGGTCCTCGACCAGGTGCCGGTCGGCGTGATCGTCTGGGACGCCGCCGGGCGGCTGGCCGCCTCGAATCCGGCGGCGGCTGACATCCTGGTGCGGTTCTATCCCGCGGCGGACTCGTGGTCGGAGCGATTGCGCCGCGATGTCGCCGGCCAACTGCTGCCCGACGGCGGCGAGCTCGTGAGCGACGACGGCCGGCGTACGCTGCGGGTGGGGCTGGCGCCGTTGCAACTGGGGGCCGACGCGCCGCATCGACTGCTGGTCTGCGAGGATTTGACCGAGTTCCTGGCGGCCAAGAAGCTCGCGCTGAACGCCGAACTGGCCTGTCAGGTGGCGCATGAGATCAAGAATCCGTTAACCCCGATCCAGCTCTCGGCGCAGCTTCTGATGCAGGCCTACCAGGATCGCCATCCGAAATTCGACCGCATCGTCGTCGATGCGGTGAAGCGGATTCTCGAGCAGGTAGCGCTCTTGCGGTCGATCGCCGGCGAGTTCTCGCTGTTGGGCCGCGCGGGCGAACTCGAGTGCGCGCCCCTGGATTGGCCGGCCGTGGTGGCCGATCTGGCGTCGGGCTACCAGGGCGCCGGCGGCGACGGCGGACCCGAGGTGGCGATCGCCGGCGAAGTCGTGCCGCCCGTCTTGGCGCACCGCGAGTCGCTGCTGAAGGTGCTGGGCAACCTGATGCAGAACAGCCTGGACGCCGTCGGCTCGCCCGCTGTCCTGCGCGTGGAGGTTTCCTGGCGGGTTGCGCCGGCGGCCGTGTCTCTGCTCTGGGCCGACAACGGGCCCGGGATCGCCGCCGACGTGGCCGGCCGGCTGTTTGATCCCTATTTTTCCACCAAGAGCCGGGGCACTGGACTGGGTCTTGCTATTTGCCGCAACCTGCTGGACATGATGGGCGGGACCATTGCCCTGACGAGCCGCGAGGACGGTACCGGCGCGGTGGCCACGGTGACGTTGCCGCGCGCGGACGGGACGCAGGCCGGTCGCGGTACGGCCGCGCCCGGCCGGGGCGACCCCGCGACCAGAGAGACAACTTGACGGACTCTGCCGGGCCCCGCGCTTTCGGCAGAGTCGACGCGGGATAGACCTTCATGCTGCCGACCCAGCGCCACCAATACTGGCCGCGGCGCGGCCGGACCGAGTCGCCGGTGTCTCCGCCGCCGCGGGCGATCGCGGGGGCGATCGCCTTGGTCCTGGTCGCCTCGCTCGGCGGCATGGTCGACCCTGCGCTCGCGCAGCCGCCGACGCTGGAAGCTCCCGAGGTGCGCATCGCCCGCCTGCGGTACGGCGGCGGGGGCGATTGGTACTGCGATCCGAGCAGCCTACCGAACTGGCTGCGCGAGTTCCAGCGGCGCACCGGGATTCCCACTGCCGCGAGCGAGGCGGTCGTGACCCTCGACAGCGAAGACCTCTACCGCTACCCGCTGCTCTACGTCTCGGGCCACGGGCGCATCGGGCTGGACGATGCAGAATTGGACGAGTTGCGCCGTTACCTCGCGGCCGGCGGCTTCCTCTACGCTGATGACAACTACGGGCTCGACGCCTCGTTCCGAGAGCTCATAAGCCGGCTCTACCCGGACCGTGAGCTGCAGCCGGTCGACAGCAGCCATTCTATCTATCGTGCGTATTATGCCTTGCCGGGGTTGCCGAAGATCCACGTCCACGACGGCCATCCGGCGCAAGGTTTCGGGATCCAGATCGACGGCCGGCTTGTTGTCTATTACTCGTGGTCGAGCGACATCGGCGACGGACTGGAGGACCCCGAGGTTCACGGCAACCCGCCCGAGGTCCGCGAAGCGGCGATTCGGATGGCCTGCAACATCTTGATGTACGCGCTGACCAGCCCCTAGCGAGCCGGCCGCCCGGCGCGGGAGAGGCGCATGAACCGGACCCTGCACGAGCGATGCCGCGAACGTTTCCGGCGCCTGCATCGGGCCGCCGCCGGGCGGTTGCTGATGCACGGTCTGGCGGCGTGGCTCGCGGTCAGCGGGCTGGTCGTGCTCCTGTCGGTGCTGGTGCTGGGTTTCCTCGCGCCGCCGCGCTGGATCCGCCTGCCGCTGGCGATCGCGGGCTGGCTCGTGATCGTGCTCGCCGCGGTCGAATTCCTCTGGCGATCGTGGCGCAATCTCCGCACAAGCGGCGCCCTGGCGCGAGACCTCGACCGCGCCGGGCGCTACGACAACACGTTGGCTGCCGCCGAAGAGGTCTTGCAGCGCCCGGATCGCTGGCGCCGCGATACTCCCGTGCGCAAGCTGCTTGTGGAGCGCCTGCTCGCGCGGGCGGAGCGCCTGCTGGACGCTCTCCCCTTGCCGCGGCTCTTGCCGGTGTGGCGGCCGGCGCTGGTCTTCCCGCTCCTTTTCGCGGTGCTCGTGGGCGGCGCCTGGCTGCCGCGCGCGGCGCCGGAG
>JAQULN010000228.1:2482-5439 GCA_028718575.1 Candidatus Krumholzibacteriia bacterium
GGTTGTGGCGCGGGGTCGCTGCACTCAGCGCACCGTGGCGAGCCGATCCCGCGGCCGACGCGGCCAGCTTACGCCTGGTGCCGGCGCCAGATCACGTTGCCGCCGGCGAGAGCGTCCTCGTCGCGGTGCTGGATCTGGCGGGCGGTGCCGAGCCGGTTTACTGCGAGGTCCGCTCCGGATCAGGCTACTGGCAGCCCCTGCCGACGGCGCCGGTCTTTTTGCCGGGGGCCGACCCGGTGCTGGGCGCGCCGTACGAACGTTGGGAGGCCGTGCTCGCCGACGTGCGCGAGGATCTCAGCTACCGCTTCCGCCGCGGTGTGCGCCTGTCGGAAACCGGCCTACTGGCGATCTGGCATCCGCCGCTGCTGTTGAACCTCGCGGCGCGCGTCGCCCCGCCGGCTTACACGGGTTTGCCGGAGTTGGATTGGCCTCGGTTGCCGGCGCAGTTCGAAGTGCCGCAGGGCAGCCGGCTGGTGCTCTCCGGCCGCGCCAACCAGCCGCTTGCGGCCGCCGGTTTGATCACCGCGGCGGGCGATACGATCGCGCTCGCGACCGAGGACGACGCGCTCGATGGCGCCCTCGAGGTGGCCGAACCGCTGCAATTCTGGACCGCGCTCACCGACGATCGCGGCCAGCACGGCCGCAGCGAGCTGGTCTATACGGTCGACGTGGTGCCGGACCGTCTGCCGGTGGCCTTGCTGCAGCGGCCCGGGGACGACGGCCGCCTGCCGCTCAACTCGCCGTTGGTGCTGTTTGCGGGCGCGGACGACGACTACGGCTTGCAGCGCGTGGATCTGCTGTTGCGGCGGGCGGCGCCACAGGACAGGGGCGGCGGCGGCGCCGAACAAAGCGGCGGCGCGAACGTCCCCGACGTCTGGGACCGAATCGCGCTGCTGGACGCCGGAGCGGCGCCGCTCGCCGGCCAGCGCGCCCCGACCACGGGCCTGGGTCCGTTGCCGCTCGTGACGGTGCCGCGACCCGCGGTCGAGGCGTCCGTTCGCGTGAACATCGAGCTGCAAGCGGGCGGTCTACGGCTGGTGCCAGGCGACGTGCTCGAACTCGCGGTCGAGGCGCAGGACAACCGCCGGCCGGGTCCGCCCGGAGTCGGACGCTCGGCGGTGCTGCGGCTCGTGGTGCCGTCGAACCTCGATCTGGTCGAAGCAGGCGCCGAGTCGCAGGCCGTTCATCGCGACGATCTGGCGGCCATGCGCGACCGTTCGGAATCCTTGAGCGCCGAGCTCGAGCGCCTGCGGCGCGAGCTGCTGAAGAACCCGGTACCCGGCTGGGATCGCCGTCAGATGTTGCAGGCGGCGATCCAGCGCCAGCAGGAGTTGCAGGCCGAGCTGGCGCGCCTAGCCGACGCCATGAGCCGCGACCTCGAGTCGCTGGTGGCCGACCGCCTCGCGAGTCCCGAGTTGCTCGAACAAATGGACCTGCTCGCCGAGCTGCTGGCCGAGTCGCGCGCCGAGGGCATGCAAGACCTACTCGACCGCATGCGCGAGGCCCTCGAGCAGATGTCCCCCGCCGATCTGACCCGGGCCATGGACGACCTCACCCGCAATCAGCAGGACATGCTGCGCCGTCTCGACACGGCGCTCGACATGGTCAAGGACCTCGCGCGCCGCCAAGAGATGGAAGGTCTGACCGAACTGGCCGCCGAGCTGATCCGCAAGCAGCAGGAGCTTGCCACGGCGCAGCGCCAGCGGGACGAGGGCAAGGAGGCGGGCGCCGAGCAGCGGTCAGGGGATACCGAAGCGCCGAGCGAGGACGCCGAGACGCCGGGAGAGAGCCCTCCGCCCTCGCCGGAGGACCTCGCCCGCCGCCAAGAGGCGCTCGCCAAGGAATTGGAGGCGCTTGCGGAACGGCTCCAGGAGGCGCTCGCGGAGTTGTCAGAGTCTGAATCCCAGCCCGACAGCGCCGCCGAGCAAGCCATGCGCGACGCGCTGGCTGAGGCGCTGAAGCAGCTCGAGGAGCGCCAGACCAGCGAGACCATGCGACAGGCCGGCGAGAACCTGCAACGGCAGGATTCGCAACAGGCCCAGGCCGACATGGAGCAGGCCCTGGCCGACCTCGCCGGACTCTATCACGTGCTCCTGCGCAGCCAGGCCGCCATGCAGATGGCCATGCGCATGGAACAGGCGGGCCAGATGCGCAACCTCGCGGCCGACCTGCTGGCTATCTCGGAGCGGCAGGAGCAACTCGGCCTCGACTTGCCCGCGAGTCTGCGGGACGTGCGCAGCGACGAACTCGTGCGCCGCCAGCACATGATCGTGCAGGGCGCGATCGCCATGCGCGAAGGGCTGCAAGAAGTGGCGGCGGCCGCGCCGCGCGAAGTCATGCGTATGTTGGAGAAGATCGACGAGCTGATCCGCAGCAGCGGGCACGCGCTGAACCAGCTCCAGGACGGGCGCGCCATGGCGGCCCGCCAGGCGGCGCAGGCGAACCTCGCCGCGTTCAACGAGCTGGTGATCAGCCTGCTCACGCAGGCCCAGACGACTGGCCAGGGCGGCGGCTCCGGTTCGCCGCAGCAGATGCTGAGCCAGCAGTTGCAGCAAATGGCCCAGGAACAGTCCGGCCTGAACGCGCTGGCCGAGCAGTTGAGCCGGCAGCAGAATCGGCTCAGCGAGCAGCTGCGGGCTGGCATGCAGCGCCTACAAGAGGGGCAGCGCGGTCTGTCTGGCCGGGCGCGCGAGCTGGCCGAAGACGAGCGGCGCGAACCGCCCGACGGCGGCCGGGTGCTGGGCGACCTGGACCAGCTGGCTCGGGACATGGAGCGCGTGGGCGACGACCTCGCGGGCGGGTTGATCACCGACGAAGTGCTGCGCCGGCAGGAACGGATCCTCTCGCGCCTGCTGGACATGCACAACGCGTCGCGCGAGCGCGACTGGTCGCGCCGCCGCGAGAGCCGTAGCGAGGTCGACGTGCTGGCACGGCAGGAGGGCGACCTGGGCCGCGAC
>JAQULN010000229.1 GCA_028718575.1 Candidatus Krumholzibacteriia bacterium
CGCGACACCGCAACCGGCAAAGGCCTGACGCTCTCGCAGCTCAGCGACGGCACTCGCGCGCAGCTCCTGCTCGCGGCGCGGATCGGCTACGTCCAGGACGTCGAGCGCGGCGTCACGGTGCCCCTTTTCTTCGACGAATCGCTGACGGCGGCCGATCCCGCGCGTTTCGCCGCCGTGGGCAACGCTGTGCTCGATCTGATCGCGGCCGACGGCCGGCAGGTCTTCTACCTGACGTGCGATCCGGCGGACATCGCCGCGTGGCAGCAGCTTCTCGCCGCGCGCGCTCAGGCGCCGGCACCGGTCAGCGACCTGGCCGCGGTGCGAAATATTGCCGCCGCGGCGCCGCTGGAACGGTTGCGCATAGTGGCGCCTCCGCCAGTGCCCGCGCCGGCACCGGGTGAGGATCCGGCTGCCTACGCCGTTCGCCTGGGCGACGTGCCGCCGCTCGATCCTCGCGCTCCGGCCGCCGCGGCGCATCTGTTCCACCTCTTGCGCGACGACCTGCCGCTGCTACAGCGGTTACTTGCGAACGACGTGGTGCGGATGGGGCAGGTCGACGCGCTGGCCACACCGTTGCTAGCCGCCGGTGTGCTCGCGCCGGCGCAACGCGGCGAACTACGAGCCCGGGTGCAGGCCCTTGCCGCGTTCAGCGAGGCCTGGCGCATCGGGCGCGGCCGGCCGGTGCCGCCGGGTGCGCTGACCAACGAGAGCGGCGCCAGTAGCACGAAACTGCCCGAGATCGAGGATTTGCTGGCCTCGCCGGCCATTGCGGGCGACGCGGCCCGGCTCGTGGCCGCGCTCGAGCGCCGCGAAGTGCCGCACCTCCGCCAGGACACCAAAGCCGAGATTGCCGACTGGCTGGTCGGCGAGGGCTATCTCGACCGGCGGCCGGTGCTCGCGGCGGACGCCGTCCGCGAACGGGTGCTGCAGGCCGCCGCGGCCGACCTCCGCGCCGGCCGGCTCACGCTCGCCGCGCTAGACGGATTGCTCGCCGCCTGGTGGCTGGCTGCGGGGGAGTAGCGATCGGCGGCGTCACCCGGCGCTTACGATGCGTCTTCGTCGCCGACCAGCGACCGACCCCGCTCGAAATCGTACAGAGTCTGGCGTTTGAGGTCGGCGCCGGCGAGCTGGAACTGGATGAACGCGTCCAGGTAGGCCAAGCGCATGCTCGTCAAGCGGTCGCGATCGAGGGCGAGTTCCTGGCTGGTGATGTCGCCGTTGTCGAACCGCTGGCGGCTGATCTCGAGGCTGCGCATGGCCACCTCGACGCTGCGCGCCAGCGCCTCGAGCCGCGCGCGCGACTCGGCGAGCGCGATCAGCGCCGCGTTGACCTGCATGATGATGACGCGCTGCTGCTGCTCGCCGTCGAGATCGCTGCGCGCGAGCGCGGCGCGGGCGGCGGCCACCTCGGCCTGGTTCACGCCGCTGTCCCAGAGCGGAACCGACAGCATGAACACGAAACCCTTGCTGCCCGGCCGGCGGCGGATGTCCTCCCAGCTAAGGTCCCACAATTCGCGCGGGTCGCGATAGTCGGTGCTCGTGCCGATGCCGGTCAGGTCGTAATACGCGCGCAGCTCCCCCTTGACGGCCGACCGCGCGTCGGTCTCGGCCACGGTGATCTCCGCGCGCCGCCGCCGCGTCTCGATGGCGCGGATCTCCGTGCGGTGGACGAGCGCGTGCCGGACGGCCAGCAACGGATCGACCTCGTAGAACGCCGGCTCGGTATCGGCCGTCACCGAGACGACGGCGTCCATGGGCACGCCGACCACGTTCTTGAAGCGATCGGCGGCGCGGGCGCGGGCGCCGTCGGCCGCCAACAGGCCATTGCGGCTCTGGGCGAGATCGACCTCCATCTGCAGCGACTCGACCTCGGGGATCAAGCCCGCCTCGAACTTGCGCCGCGCGAGCTGGCTCGCCGCCTCCTGTTGGGCGACCTCCGCCTCGGCGATCTCCAGGCTGCGCTCGGCCCGCAGGAACGCGAAGAACTCGGCGGTCACGTTGTAGACCATGTCCAGTTGCGCCGCCGTATAGTTGCGCCGCGACTCGGCCAGATTCAAACGCGCCCGCTCGAGCGAGAGCTGCAGACTGTTGGGCACGAAGAGCGGTTGCGTCAGACTGATGCGATAGCGGTTGAACAGCGTGCGGCTGCGCCGCGTGTCCGTCGTCGTATCGTCGAAGACCGAGTCGGTGCGATGCGACACATCGCCGGACAGCAGGATCCGGCCATCGGTCGGCAACGGTTGGACCAGCGACAGGCCGGCGCTCCACTCGCTGCTGCCGTACGTGGTGTACTGCGGCAGTTGGCCGGGGATATTGGCGCCCTGCACCGATTCGTTGAGGTTCGGCGCGTCGATGACCAGGGCGAGCTGGGTCTTGAAGCGGCCGCGCGCAGCGATGACGTCCTGTTCCGACTCGAGCAGCCGCAGGCGTTGGCTGCGCGCCTCGTGGCTCGACTCGAGCGCGAGGGCGATGGCCTGCTCGAGCGTGAGGATCTGCGCGGGGGCGGCCGCTGCGACCAACAACGCGGACCAGAGGATCAGCAGGTTTCGCATCATTCGTACCTGAGGGAATCGATGGGGTTCATGCGCGCAGCGCGGCGCGCCGGGTAGTAGCCGAAGAGGATCCCCACAGCGGTCGAGACACCGAACGCCATCAGGACCGACCACGGCGCGATCGCCACGGGCCAACCGGCGTAACCGGCCACGGCCTGGGTCAAACCGAAGCCCAAGGCGATGCCCAGCACACCGCCCAGGAAGCTAACGCCGACAGCCTCGAGCAGGAACTGCAGCAAGATGTCGCGCTCGGTCGCGCCGATGGCGCGGCGAACGCCGATCTCGCGCGTGCGCTCGAGCACGCTGGCCAGCATGATGTTCATGATGCCGATGCCGCCCACCAGCAGCGAGATGCCCGCGATGGTGCCCATGACGACGTTGAAGATCCGCTGCGTCGCCTGCTGCTGGCGGATCAACTGCGCGGGCACGACGAGGCGGTGGTCGTCGACTCCGCGGTGCCGTCTCGTGATCAGGGCCGTCAAGACGCCGCCGACCTCGAACAGCCGCTCCGTGTCGCCCACCTGGACGACGAGACGGTGCAGCTCGCTCGCGTAAGGGTCGCGCGGCAGGCGCTGCAGGGCGCTGCTCACCGGGATGTAGACGTCGCGATCGGTGTCGCGCACATCCGCCAGGTCCTTGCCGGCGGCCGTCGCGGCGCCGGCCGTCACGCCCACGACCGTGTACCAGTCGCGCCCCACCTTCACCCGCTCGCCGAGCGGATCGGCGAACAGGAACAGGTCGCGCGCCAGGCCCGACCCGAGCACGCACACGCGGTCCAACGAATCGACCTCGGTCCAGTCGAAGAAGCGGCCCCGGGCGAGCAGCGCGCGCATGGCCTCGGTGTAATCGGGCGTCGTGCCGACGATCGACGCCCCGACGCGCCGGCGCCCGGCCTGCACGTCCAGGTCCGTGATCCGCAGCGGCACGACGCGCCGCACCAACGGCACGACCTCGCGCACCGCGGCCGCGTCGGCCAGAGTCAAGCCGCGGCTGAACGGCCGGCTCTCGGCGTCGTCTTCGGGCACCGGCGCCGGCTTGTCGATCACCAGGAGATTGTCGATCCCCAGCTGCGCGTATTGCGCGAGGACCTTGCGGCGCGCGCCTTCGCCGATCGAGAGCATCGAGATCACGGCGGCCACGCCGAAGACGATGCCGAGCGTGGTCAACAGCGTGCGCAAACGATGCGCCGCCAGCCCTCCCGCGCCGAGGCGCACCGATTCCGCCAGCGGCATGCTCAGGGCTGTGCCTCCTCGGTGTCGCTCTCCTGCGCGGCCGGCACCACGGCAAACGGTTGGTCCGGGTCGCGGAGCGAAACGACCTCGCCCGCGGCGAGGCCGTCTTCGATCACGACATAGTTGTCGTTGCGCGGACCGAGCACCACCGGCCGCGGCCGCAGCTCGCCGTCGGCGACGAACACGACGCTCTGTCCGTCGCGCGCGAACACCGCCTCGAGCGGCGCGAACACCGCGTCGGCGATCCGCCCGGTCACGATGCGGCACTGCGCGGTCATGCCGGGCCGCAGGTCGCCGCCTTCGCCCTCGATCAGGACGTCGACGTCGAAGACCTTGACCTTGGCCTCGCCTTCGGCGCGGGCGAGCGTCGCCAGCCGGGCGACCCGGCCGCGGAACTGCTGGTCGGCGAGCGCGTCGACGGCGATGATCACGTCCTGGTCGATCGCGACCTGACGCACGTCGATCTCGTTGACGCGGGTGCGCACCTGCATCGCCGACAGATCGGGCAGTTCGATGATGTCCATGCCCGGCCAGGCCTGGTCGCCGACCTTGACCTTGCCCTGCCGGTACGTCTTGTAGACCACCAGACCCGGCTCCGGCGCCGTGATCGTCATCGCCGCGAGCGCCTCCTCGGACTGTTCGACGAGCAGCTCGGCCCGTCGCACCTCGAACTCGGCTTTGTCCCGTTCGGCCTGGGCGATCACCCGCTGCGCCGCGAGGCGTTCGCGGGCGTCGCTCAGCGCCAGCTCGGCCTTCTTGAGCTCCAGCTCCTGTTCGCGCCGGCGCACCTCCGCCTCGAAGGTCATGGCCGCGGTGCGCAGCTGGGTCTGCTCGTAAGAGTATTGCTGGGTCAGGACCGCGCTCTGCAGCTCCGCCAGGCGCTGCTCGCTCGTGGCGATCTGGCGCGCCAGCTCCGCCTGCGCGTTGAGCAGGGAGTTCTGGGCCTCTTCCAGCTGCTTGCGGGCTTCGGTCATGTCGAGCTGGACGAGGAAATCGCTTTCCTTGACGACGCTGCCCTCCGGCGCCATGTCCACGATCTGCGCCGCGCTCCAGGACCGGCCGACCCGCTTGCGCGAAACGTTGCGGCTCCGGACGGCCTCCACCTGGCCCATCGTGGTGATGTCGATGATGAACTCGCCGCGCTGGACGACGGCTGTCAATACCGGCGGCGCCGCGCTTCGCGAACCCCACAACGCCAGCGCGACGACCGCCGCGGTGGCGAGCGTCAGACCGATCAGCACGCGGGTTCTGCGACGCGGTTTCATCGAGCCTCTTTCGCGATGCGCCCGGCCGCGCCGAGCGGCCGGACGCCTTCCGGCACGGCCGTCTGCGGCACGACCAGTTCGGTTCCCGCCGCGATGCCCGCGGCGACGGCCGCCGCGAGCGGCGTCAACGCCGCCAGGCGCACCGGTTGCGGCTGGGGCCAGCTGGCCCGCGGGAAGACCACGATCTCGCCGCCGAACTCGGCCAAAGCGGCGCGCGGGATGATCACCGTGTCGACCAGCCGGCCGACAGTCACCTCGACGACCGCGCTCATGCCGGGCCGCAGCCGCGGATCGTACTCCGCCAGCGGCGCCTGCGCGACGAATCCACGCACGCTGCTGTTGAGTTCGGTCTCGACCGCCATCTCGGCGATCGCC
>JAQULN010000230.1 GCA_028718575.1 Candidatus Krumholzibacteriia bacterium
CGCTAACATCAAGCTGGAGGTTTTGGGACTCGACGGCCGGCTCGTGCGTATTCTGGTCGACGGAATGCGCCCGGAAGGCAGGCAGACGGCGATTTGGAACGGCCTGGACGCTGAGGGGAAGTCGGCGGCCGCGGGGGTCTACTTGTATCGCCTGCGGTCCGGCGAAAGCGAAGACACCCGCAAGATGTTGTTAATCAAGTAAATACAGCCGGTACCGCGGAGCCCAATCTGGATTCCAAATATCAACTTCGGACTCAAGCCAACCCTGTCGGTGCCGATGAATAGGTTCCAGCAGGGAGTGTCGAAAAACTATGGTTCGTTCGTCTCGCCCCGTCGAACCCGAGCGGCAGCACCTTGCCGACGAGCAGACGCCCAAGGAGCGCCCTTTGCCTCCGACGCAGCTTCCCTCGCGCGTCTTGTACGAGACCGCGCCGCCAGTCGATCCCGCGTCGATCCAGCGCGCGGCGCAGAAGTACTGCACGTACTACAACGCTAACAGCGACGCGATCATGGCGCTGGACGACCACGGCTTCCTGGACTGCAACCAGGCGACGTTGGCCATGTTCGGTTGCCGGACCGAAGCCGAATTTTGCTCGAAACATCCCGGTGAGGTGTCGCCGCCCCAGCAACCTTGCGGTACCGACTCGATGGAACTCGCCAACCGGCATATCCAGGCCGCGCTGGCCAATGGGAGCCATCGGTTCGAGTGGATGCACCTGCGCGCCGACACCGGCGAGGTCTTCCCCGCCGAAGTGCTGTTGCAAGCCATGGACATCGAAGGCCGCAGGATCCTGCAAGCCGTCGTCCGCGATATCACCGAGCGCAAGCAGACCGAAGCCGATCTGCTCGAATCCAACTGCCGCCTCGAAGAGGCCACCGCGCGCGCCAACAGCATGGCCGTCGAGGCCGAACTCGCCAGCGCGGCCAAGAGCGAATTCCTCGCCAACATGAGCCATGAGATTCGCACTCCCATGAACGGCGTCATCGGGATGGCGGAGCTTCTGGCGGAAACCGACCTCTCGACCGAGCAGCGCGAGTACGTCGAGGTCATGCGGACGAGCGGTGAAACACTTTTGAACCTGATCAACGACATCCTGGATTTCTCGAAAATCGAGGCGAAGAAGCTCGCGCTGGAGGACCTCGATTTCGAGCTGCGGCCGCTTCTGGAGGACATCGCCGAAATCCTCGCGATCCGCAGCCGCGAGAAACGACTGGACATCGCCTGCCTGATCGATCCCGCGGTGCCCGGCCATTTGCGCGGCGACCCCTGTCGACTGCGCCAGATCCTGCTCAACCTCGGCAACAACGCCGTCAAGTTCACGCAGGAGGGTGAGATCAACCTGCGCATCGGCGTCTTGGCCGTCGACGACAAGCAAACGACCCTGCAGTTCACGGTCATGGATACGGGAATCGGCATTCCCCGCGACAAGCAACGTGAATTGTTCACACCGTTCAACCAACTCGACAGTTCGACAACGCGCCAGTACGGTGGTACCGGCCTCGGGTTGGCCATCACCCGCCAGCTCGTCGAATTGATGGGCGGCGAGATCGGCGTCGAGAGCCGACCCGGCCGCGGCGCGACGTTCACGTTCACGGCGGTCTTCGCGAATTCCCAGCTCGATGTTGCGCCCGCGGCGGATCCCGGCCTGACCGGTCTGCGGGTTCTGGTCGTGGACGACCGCGAATCCGGCCGCCAGTTGATCCGGACCATGTTGGAAAGCTGGGGATGCCGTTGTGTCGACGTCGCGAACGCCGAGTCGGCGCTGGCGGCGCTGCGCGAGGCCGCGGCCCGGCAGGAACCGTTCGACGTCGCCTTGGTCGACCTGCGGATGCCGGACGTCGACGGCCTCGAACTGGGACGGCGCATCAACGAGCGCGGCGACACTGACGCGACCAGGCTGGTCTTGATGTCATCGCTCGGCGACCGCGGCGATGGATCGCAGATTGCGGAAACCGGGTTCGCCGGCTACGTGGACAAGCCCCTGCGTCGGTCCCGTCTCCTCTCTTGCCTCGAACGCGTACTGGGCCGCAGCGAGCCGGCACCGGCCGCCGGCGCGCGGGCCAAGAAGGCGAACGCCGCGGTCTCGGCCACGCGCAAGAGCCAGATGCGCATCCTGCTCTGCGAGGACAATCCGACCAACCAGCTCGTCGCGATCAAGATGCTGGAGAAACTCGGTTATCGCGCCGACACCGTCGCCAACGGCAAGGAAGCCGTCGCGGCCTTGCGGGAAACCCACTACGACCTCGTCCTGATGGATTGCCAGATGCCTGTCATGGACGGTTTCGAGGCCACGCGCCGGATCCGCAATCTCCAGGCGTCTGCGCCGGGCGCGCGCGTGCCGATCATCGCCATGACGGCGCACGCCATGAAGGGTGACCGCGAGCGCTGCCTCGAAGCAGGTATGGACGATTACCTGAGCAAGCCCGTGCACTGCGGTACGCTGAGCGAGATCCTGGCGCACTGGCTCGGCAAAACCGCGGAGGCATGCTGTGACGACGGCTTGATCGACGAAAACGCTCCGCTGGTTTCCTGAGGCGATCGACCCGGCTATCCCACCAGAGCCACCGCCCGCACTGGCGCTCCGTCGGCGCCGGCGATCTTCAAGGGCAGGCAGGCGAACAGAAACTCGCGTCCGCGGAGCGTGCCGAGGTTAGTCAGGTTCTCCACGATCAACATCCCGCGTTCTAGCAGGATGCGATGGACCTCATAGGCCGCGGCGCCGGCCGGATCGATCGAGACCGCGTCGACGCCGACCCCGCGCAGGTCGCGGTCGCACAGCCAGCGGGCCGCGTCCGGCGTGAGGGCCGGATAGCCCGCGACATACGTCGCCTCCCCCCAGTGATCCGACCAGCTCGTGTACAAGAGCAGGTAATCGCAGCCGGACAGCCGGCGGGCGTGCGGCCGCAGCATCGTATCGCTGATCCGTCCCGCGGGCGCCGCGGAAACGTCGAGCACCACGGCGCGGCCCACGAAATACGTCGCCGGGTAGGCGTCGAGGTCCTTGCCGTCAGGCAACATGTGAGCCGGCGTGTCGACGTGGGTGCCGGTATGGGTGAGCAGCGTGAGCCGGCGCTCGACGAAGCCGTGCTCGGCAAGCGAGAATGCCGGCGTAAACGTGGGCGGCTCAGTGCCGGGATAGCAAGGCATGCCCGGAGCCAGGCTGTGGCTGAGGTCGATGACGACCGGCGGCGGAGATTGTCGAGCAGACATTGCGGGTAACCTCAGCGTACGTCGAACCAGGGACCGCATTCGTAGCGATGCAGTATCTCCTGCCCGGCGGCGATATCCTGCAATGCCAAGAAACGGATGGTCCCTAGTTCGCGATCGCGCGCGGCCATAGCGTTGGGGCAGTTGGAATGGTTGTAGATCAAGCTATACCCCAAAGGAATGGCGCAACTGTGCTCTCCCCAGTCGAAATAGTAATCCCGCAGGACCGTTCGGTTGAGCAGCTCGTACTGGTCGTTGTCCAAGACGATGACCGGCGCTTCTTCGATGACCTCGCCGGTGCGAAAATCCCTGCGCGCGAACACGCCGCGCCCTCTACCCTCGGTTTCGCGAATCTCGATATCCCGCTCCATGGCCAACACACTCCTCCTGGCGAAGAAGCACGCTCGCCGCTAGTGGCAGCCCCCGCGTCCCAGCCGGACCGGGGGCAGGATCGAAAACGGGCGTATGAAAGCAGAAAAGACCAGCCGGCGCAATGGCATCCTTGGGCTGTCGGTCGCCTCCGAGCAACCCGGGCTAAGAACCGGGGAAACCGACTGTCTGCGTCAGGATGACGCGGTGTCCGGCCGGCAAATGCAGTGCCTGCGCGAGCGTGGCGGCGTCGACCAACCCGCGCACGACCGTCGCCAATCCGGCCGACGCGCAGTACAGATACACATTCTCGCCGATGAATCCCGCGTGCGACCCCGCCCAGATGAGTTGCGGGTCGCCGCTTTCCTCGGGCATGCGTTCGACATAGACCAGATTGACCGGCGCCGATTGCACGAAGTCCTGGCGGCCAGTCAGCGCGCGCAAGTCGCCCGCGGCAACCGGTTGCAGCGCGTGGGCCTGATGGTCGTAGCGGTAGGCCCCCTCGGCGAGCACAACGTAAAGGTCGGTCGCCTGCCGGTTTCGGGCCGACGGCGCCGTCCGCTGACCTGACTCGGGCCGGTTGATTCCCCAGGCGGCCCAGAGCAGGGTCGACAAGGTCTCGCGGGGCAGTTCGTCCGGCGCGAAGGAGCGCCGAGACTGGCGGGTTCGGATCGCGTCGAGCAACGGCATGCCGCCGCTGGTCTGCGGCGCCGGCAGCACGATGGTCTGCAGATCACCCGCGGCAGCAGCTTGATCCGCGGCGGCGGCACCGCCCGCGGCGGTGAGGGCCATGGCGGCGAACACCGCGGTGATGATCAGCGTCCTGCGAAGAGACATCGCGACAACCTCCGGGTTGATTCGCAGCGATACCGGCCGAGCATTCCCGGTGCCGCCGACAACATCGCCCGAATGGTCGCGCCGGCGCAAGGGGCGTTTTACGCCAGCGCCGGGGTCAACCCGGATCATCCGGCGCGGGAACCGATCCGTTCCGCGTCGGCGGCGCCGCAGAGCACGAGAGCCCGCGGAAACAGCACGTTATTCTCTTTGTGGATGTGCCGGTGCAGGTCGCGTTCCAGATCCTGCAGGCCCGCGTAATAGGCGCGGAACGTCTCGCAGGCGTCGGCCGGCAGCGTATAGCCGCCGCTCAAGCTCCGCAGGCGCTTCAAGGCCGCGCCGGCTTGGTCGTGCTCGAACTCCATCACCCGGATGGGATTGGACAGATGGCCGCAATGGAAGGCGGCGTTGCCGTTGTTCTGCTCCAAGACCCGGATCGCCGGAAACAGCACCTGCTCTTCTTTGCCCAGGTGTTGCGTGATCTCCGCGTTCAACCCGGCCAATACCTCTTCCATGTCCCGCACACCTGGGTGATTCGCGCCGTGCGCCGCCGACACCTGGGCGGCGAGCTTGCCGAGCCGCGGCAGGATCTCGTGCATGTATGCGTGATGGGTCGCCTCGATATGATCGACCAGTTCGGTCAACGACATCGCGCACAGGTCCGGTTCCGCGGCCGCCGGCCCGCCGGGCGTCGGGGCAGGCAGGTGCTCGATCAAACGCGCCACCGTGGCGACGTCCAAGCCCGCTTCGCGGCATGCTGCGGCGAGAGGCTGTGCTCCCCCGCAGCAGAAATCGAGTCCGAGGGCCTCGAAGGCGCCGGCAAGGGCGGGATTCTCGGCCACCAGATCGCCAAGAGTGCGGTCGGGATTCAAGTCAGCCATGAGCGCCTCTCCTTTCGGGTCTCGTCATCCGAAACAAAAACGGATAATTATCATCCTGTCTAAAACAAGGTAGGCGCATCTATTGTGGATGTCAAGGTCCAGATATACACCA
>JAQULN010000231.1 GCA_028718575.1 Candidatus Krumholzibacteriia bacterium
GGCGACACCAGGCGGCGAGGTCATCCCGGCGGCGGCTATCGAGCGCAAACGGAACGCGTGGCGCGACTGGCGCGCCGGCGCGCGTGGGCCAGATCGCCTCCGCAAGGACCTGCCCCCCCTGCAGATCGACGCTCAGGATGCGCAACGCTCGCAGAGGCAACCGGTCGGACAGGACGGCCGCAGCCGCCGCGGCGAAGGCGTCGACGCCCTCACGACGGCTCACTTCGCGCCAGAGCTCCAGAAATAATGGTTCAAGCGAATCCACGGCGAACACCTCCCATGATATATAACAGTAAAGGCATTATATATCGCGGATATATCGTCATATTTCAAGGCATTGGTCGTCATTTGCAACGGGTGACACACGTAAGCTGATTACGGCAAGCACTTACAAACGTCGCACATTGGCCCCGTTCTTGTAGAATACCCTGCGCGCCGATCTGTTGAATAATTCCCAGGTCCGTGCAACGATCCGCGATAACGGAAGGCCGAGCCCCATGCCCCTGGAACTCGAGCACCTGACGAAACGCTACGGCGGCCTCGCGGTGGTCGACGATGTGTCGCTCCGCATCGAAGCCGGCGAGTTGTTCGTTCTCCTTGGGCCCAGCGGCAGCGGCAAGAGTACGTTGCTGCGGATGATCGCCGGTTTGACCGATGTCGAAAACGGCTCGGTTCGGTTCCACGATCGCGATATCACGCGCATCTCGCCCAAGGACCGCGGCTTCGGCTTCGTGTTTCAACATTATGCCCTGTTCCGCCACATGACGGTGGCCGAAAACGTCGAGTTCGCGCTGCGCGTGCGCAAGGTCCCGACCCCCGCGCGGCGTGAGCGCCGGGAAGAACTCTTGCAACTGGTCGGACTGTCGGGGTTTGCCGGTCGCTTCCCGCGGCAGCTCTCCGGCGGACAACAGCAGCGGGTGGCGCTGGCCCGCGCCCTGGTCCACAAGCCGGAGGTCTTGCTGTTGGACGAACCGTTCGGCGCCCTCGACGCCAAGATTCGTCTCGAACTGCGGCACGCGCTGCGAGCGATCCACCGCGAACTCAAACTCACGACGGTCTTCGTCACCCATGACCAGGAAGAGGCGTTCGAGCTGGCCGACTGTCTGGCCATCCTGCACGAGGGCCGCCTGCTCGAAGTAGGCAACCCTCGCGAGCTTTACCTGCGGCCCCAGTCGCCGTTTGTGGCCACGTTCCTGGGAGCGGCCAATCTGGTCGTGGGCGAGTCGGCGCCGCGCGCGGTTCGCCTGGGCCCGGTAGAATTGCCCGCACCGCCCAGAACCGCTACAGCACGGCCCGCGCGGCGAGTTCAGGTGCTCTTTCGCCCGGAAGATCTGGAACTGTCGCAGGAGATGTCGGGCGAACATCCGCGCTTGGGCCTGGGGATCGTCGAAAACCAGGCGTTTGTCGGGGCCTATGAGCGATTGCGCTTGAAGCTGCCACCCCTGGCGGGTGTACGCGCCGTGGCTCCGTCGCCCCCGTTCGGCGGCGGCCATATTCCGCTGGAGATCGTTCGCCCGCAGCACGAAGCGGCACGCCTGCCGCTGGCCGCGGGCGCGTCGGTCTGGGTGGCTGTGCGGCGTTTCCATGTGCTCGCGCCGGCCAGTCTGCGCCTCCTGGTCGAGACGGGCGAGGCACCGCCGGCGCAAATGGCGCGCCGCCTGGGCGAGGACATCGCCGCTCAAATCGGCGCTTATCTCGAGTTGCTCGGCGAACCGATGCAATCCCGCAACCGTCTGCCATCGTTCGAGGAGAAATACGCGCTCAGTGGGGAGACCGAGAGCGGCGCCGAAGGCTTCGATATCGCCGTGCTGGCTCACTATCCCGAGCGGGTCGAGCGGATCGCCGCCGGCTTGAACTCGATCCGGCACCACCTGTTGCTCGTTCCCGGCCCGGCCAAGATTCCGTCGCGGCTCTTGATCTGCGTTGCCGTCGGCGAACCCGGCAAGGCTGGCGTCCGGTTCGGCGAGCGACTGGCCTGGCAGCTCGGCGCCCAGGCCACCGTCTTGACCGTCCTGCCGAAAGGCGGCTCGGGCGGCGAGACCCCCGGCCACGTGGCGCGGTTCCTTGCTGGCTGCGTGCGAACCCTCAGCGAACGCGGCGTGACGGCGCACAGCAAGCTGCGGCGCGGCGACGTTGTGGCTGAGATTCGCGCCGAGATCGAGGAAGGACGGCACGACCTGCTGGTGCTCGGTGCGCCGTTGCGGGTCGCCGGCGCTGCGGCCCGTCTGCAGGGGCCGCTGAATGATTTCCTACACCGGCCGTCGACCTGTCCGCTGTTGATCGTCCAGCGGCAGACGAAAGGATGATGTCGTGAACGGCATGAATTGTCCCCGCGCTGGCTTCAGCCGCATGGCCCAGGTGGCAATCGTGATCGTGCTGGCGGTAGCGGTGTTTTTTGGCGGCCTACTGCCCGGTTGCAAGACCGATTCCGGCGGCTCGGCCGCCACAGATCAGGTGACACTGCTGAACGTCTCGTACGATCCTACCCGTGAATTTTACCGAGAGTACAACGAGGCGTTTGCCCGCTACTGGAAGGAAAAGACCGGCCAGACGGTCGCCATCCAGCAGTCGCACGGCGGATCGGGCAGCCAGTCGCGGGCGGTGATCGACGGGCTGCAAGCCGATGTCGTCACCCTGGCCCTCGCCTACGACATCGACGCGATCGCCCTACACAGCGGTCTGTTGCCCGCCGATTGGCAGTCGCGCCTGCCGCACAACAGCGCGGCGTATGTCTCCACCCTGGCCTTCCTGGTGCGCAAGGGCAATCCGAAGCAGATCCGCGACTGGGGCGATCTCGCGCGCGCCGATGTCCAGGTCATCACCCCCAACCCCAAGACCAGCGGCGTGGCGCGGTGGAACTACTTGGCCATGTGGGGCTACGTCCTCAGGCGCGAGCTGGGGCCTGATTTTGCGGCCCAGCTTGGCGACTCTGCCCAGGCCGAAGCGGTGGCCGCGGCCCAGGCGAAAGCCGCGGAATTCGTGACAGCGGTGTACCGCAACGTGCCGGTGCTGGACCGCGGGGCGCGCGGCTCTACGAACACCTTCATCCAGCGGCGCATTGGCGACGTGCTCATCAACTGGGAGAATGAGATCCTGTTGGGCGGACGCGAACTCGACGAAGCCGGGCTTGAGATCGTCGTGCCGCCGGTCAGCATCCTCGCCGAGCCGGCGATTGCGCTGGTGGACGGCAACGTCGATCGCAAGGGCACCCGCGCCGTCGCCGAGGCTTACCTCGAGTACCTCTACTCAGAGATCGGCCAGGAGATCGCCGGCCGTCATTACTACCGGCCCATTGCGTCGGAGACCGCGGCCGCGAAGTACCGCGATCAGTTCCCGAGCCTCGATCTGTTCACCATCGACGCCGTATTCGGCGGCTGGGCCGCGGCGCACCGCGCCCATTTCGCCGACGGCGCCACCTTCGACCAGATCTACAAACCCAGGTAGAGGCGATGGCCCTTGCGCTCAAACGGCCCGGTGTCCTGCCCGGTTTCGGCCTGAGCATGGGCCTCACCCTGCTCTACATGGCCTTTTTGGTGCTGATCCCCCTCGGCGGTCTGGTGCTCTTTACCGGCGCCCGCATGACCTTGGCGCAGCTGTGGCAGACGGCGGTCGTCGATCCGCGCGTGGTGGCCGCTTACCGCGTCTCCTTCGGGGCTTCGTTGCTGGCCGCCTCGCTCAACGCCATCGGCGGTCTGCTCGTGGCCTGGGTGCTCGTGCGTTACGATTTCCCCGGCAAGCGCGTGATCGACGCGAGCGTCGATCTGCCGTTCGCGCTGCCGACCGCGGTGTCGGGCATCGCGTTGACCACCCTCTACGCCCATACCGGCTGGATCGGACGCTGGCTCGAACCGCTGGGCATCCAGGTGGCGTACGCGTGGCCGGGCATCGTGATCGCGTTGACACTCATCGGGCTGCCGTTTGTGGTCCGCACGGTGCAACCGGCCCTCGCCAGCCTCGACCAGGAGATCGAGGAGGCGGCAGCCAGTCTAGGCGCCACGCGCTGGCAGACCTTTCGGCAAGTGATCCTGCCGGCCGTGTTGCCGTCGCTGTTGACAGGCTTCGCGATGGCATTCGCGCGGGCGCTGGGCGAGTTCGGCTCGATCTACTTCATCGCGGGTAACATGCCGTACAAGACCGAAATCGCGCCGCTGTTGATCCTCATCCGCCTCGAACAATTCGACTACGTGGGCGCGACGGGCATCGGCGTGGTCATGCTCGTGGCGGCGTTCGTGTTGCTGTTGTTGATCAACCTGCTACAGGCCTGGAGCCGGCGATACCAGGACTGAAGCGGATCCGGGAAGGGACGATCATGGGCGGCACACCCTCGCGCAACTTCGAGCGCGCTGCGTCCGGCAAGATCGTCGTGCGCGGCAACGCGGCGATCGGCGAGAGCCCGCCGGTACGGCGGTTGCTGATTGCGGCGGCGATCGCCTTTCTTGGCCTGCTCCTGTTCATGCCGCTGGCGCTGGTCTTCCGCTATGCCTTCGGCGAGGGACTGGGCGCCTATCTCGCCGCGATCAATGAGCCGGATGCCCGCGCAGCGATCAGGCTGACCCTGGTCGCCGCCGTGATCGCCGTGCCCCTGAATACCGTCTTCGGCGTGGCGGCCTCGTGGGCGATTACGCGGTTCAATTTTCGCGGCAAGAATGTGCTGATCACACTGATCGACCTGCCGTTCGCCATTTCACCGGTCATCGCGGGCATGATCTTCGTCTTGTTGTTCGGCGCCCGCGGCTGGTTGGGCCCATGGCTGCAGGAACACGACCTGCGCATCATCTTCGCGGCGCCCGGCATCGTGCTCGCGACGATGTTCGTAACCTTTCCCTTCGTCGCCCGCGAGCTGATTCCCCTGATGCAGGCGCAGGGTTCGGAAGAAGAGTTGTCGGCGCTCACTTTGGGGGCCGGCGGCTGGCAGATCTTCTGGCGCGTGACCCTGCCGAACATCAAGTGGGGGTTGATCTACGGAGTGATCCTCTGCAATGCGCGGGCGATGGGCGAGTTCGGCGCGGTCTCGGTGGTCTCCGGCCACATCAGAGGCCACACCAACACCATGCCCCTGCACGTCGAAGTCCTCTACAACGACTACCAGTTCACCGCGGCATTCGCCGTGGCGTCGCTGCTGGCTTTCGTCGCGGTGCTCACGCTCGTGGTCAAAGCGGCGGTTGAGCGACGGGTCGGCAGTCAGGACCCGTAGCTCAAGCCCGCCGTCATTTAACCAACGCCGCCTTGACGTTCTGCACGCCGCATTCGGCCTCCAGGCGCAACATGTAGATGCCCGCGGCCGCCGGCTGGCCGTCCGCAGCGCGGCCGTCCCAGTGAACGTGATGCTCGCCGGCGGCCCAACGGCCGCTCGCCAGCTCGCGCACCAGGCGTCCACGCGCATCGAAGACC
>JAQULN010000232.1 GCA_028718575.1 Candidatus Krumholzibacteriia bacterium
AGCGGGAGCCGGGCCTGGTGGACGTGAATTCCCGGGGCGAGGATGCCGCCGAGGAGCTGCACGTGATCGTCGATCGCGAACTGGCCAACCGCTATGGCCTGCAACCGGACCAGGTCGGCCAGATGGTCGGTTTGACGTTTCGTGGACGCCGTCTGCCGAAGTTCCCCACACCCGACGGCGAGCGCGAGATGCGGCTGGCGCTTGACGAGCGGACCGAACGCAGCGTTGATGACCTGCGCCTGCTGCCGTTGTACGCCGAAGGCGGCGGTCTGGTACCCTTGGCGGCGGTCGCCGAGCTGACGCCCCGGCCGGGATCGCTGCAAATTCATCGCAACAACAGACAAACCAACGTGCGGGTCTTCGCCCGTTTCGAGCAGGGTACCGGCGACCAGTGGCGGCAGCGGGTCGCGGCCATCCTGAATGGCCTGGAATGGCCGCTCGGCTATGGTTGGTCGTTCGGGGAATGGGAGGAGCAGCGGCGCGAGCAATCCCGCGAGATGTGGACCAACCTGCTGCTGGCGCTGCTGTTGGTATTCGCGGTGATGGCCGGCTTGTTCGAATCGGTGCCGCAAGCGGTCGCGTTGATGGTGGCGCTGCCGTTCGCCCTGGCGGGCGCGTTCTGGACGCTGTACTTGACCGGGACCGATTTCGACCAGCCGGCAAGCATCGGCCTGTTGCTGCTGATCGGCATCGTGGTCAACAACGGCATCGTGATGCTGGCGCACATCAACCACCATCGACGAACCGGTCTGAATCGGATGCAGGCCATGCTGCGCGGCGGGCGCGAGCGGCTGCGGCCGGTCATGATGACGGCCACGACCACAGTGCTCGGCCTGGTGCCGATCGTGGTCCAGAAACCGAGCCTGGGCGGTGTCTACTACTACAGCGTAGCGCTCGTGATCATGGGCGGTCTGGTCGTCTCCGCGTTCTTGACCACCATCCTGTTGCCGACCACCGCGGCCATCGCCGAGGATATGTTCGCGGCGATCCTGCGGCCGTGGCGGGGACGACGTGCGTCCGGGGTCGTCCGGGAAGATTCGCCGTGAGCCAATGATAACGCACGATCGCGATGGCCGGGCCGCGAACAGCGAACCGGCTATCCGGCGACCCTGGACAAAGAGTCGACAAGAAACAAGACTTTTAAGGTGATAAATTTTGGTTTCCGGGGTGCGTCGTGAGTGTATCTCGGCGAATATCTTGAAATAATTCCCTACCGGGGAAAAGAGTCCGGCCGTTGACCAGATTTCCCGGTTTGCGGCTCGATCATGGTTTCTGACCATCCCTCAGCCCGGAAAGCCGAAGCGGAGGCCGAGGGCCTCCGCTTCCGGCGCAAGCTGGCGATGGCTGTCAGCGAAAGAGAGCCTTCACATCGGCCCACGTCGACGCGTCGGTCTGAACCGGGGCGCCGCCGGCGGGGTAGACGGCGTTCGGCAGCCGCACGCTGGCGTGATCAGGCACGGTGATCTCGAAGTCGTCCACGAGGATGACATCGCCGACCGATCCGTACACGACGCCGTCGATCACCAAACCGGTGTTGCCTTCTTCGATGGTCCAGGTCCAGGTGAAATGCTCCCAACCGCTCTGATAGCCAAAGTCGTTATTGCCCATGCAGTTCCCGTCGTAGGCGACCATGTCCTGCAACAAGGGGGAACCAGCGTCGACCAGGGAGTTGTTGTAGTGGGCCCAGAAACGGAAGTACGGCATGGCGCCAAAGTCGTCCATCCGCCAGATGCTGGCTGTGACTTGGTCGCCGGCCTCGAGGCCCCATACGGCGGCCAAAAAGCCCAGGGCATATCCCTCGGTCGGCAGGTTGTTCTTGATCAGCACCAGGCCGTAGCCTTCGCTGCCCGGCCGATTGGCGCCGGCTTCGATGACGGTTTCCATATCCGTGTCGAAGCAGCCGATATAGTCGGCGGCGCCGTCCGCCCAATCGTAGGTATAGGTCTGGGCCGCGATGACCGGCATGGTCAGTAACAGGGCGGCCAGGGTGAGCGTGAGCTTGCGCATGGTTCGGTCCTCCTGCAGGTGGAATTGCCTGTGCCTGGCCGCAATGTCGGCAGAATGGCTCCGGACTTGAGGATTTCTTGATAATTAGCAGTAGGCTGCCAGCCCCCTGCCCGGTGCCCGACATCGCGTTGTCGGCGCCGGACCGCCGTGCTATCTTCCCGGCGCCGGACCGCTCGCTATCTGTTTTGCTCGGGTTCGTGACCAAGGAGAGACCATGGCCTGGGAGACCATCGCCGACCTTCTGACCGGCCAGGTACCCGCCGGAACCGCCGTGACCGTCAAGGGGTGGGTGCGCACACGCCGCGACTCCAAGGCGGGCTTGAGCTTCATCCTGCTGCATGATGGGACTTGTTTCGAGGGGCTGCAGGTGGTGGCGCCTGGTGAGTTGCCCAACTACGCGGACGCGATCCAGCGTCTGTCGGCCGGCTGTGCCGTTGAGTGCGACGGCGAACTGGTTGCCAGTCAGGGCAAGGGACAGACCGTCGAGCTGCGGGCGAGCGCGGTCCGGGTGATCGGCTGGGTGGAGGACCCCGAGACTTATCCCGTCCAGCCCAAGCGGCACAGCCTGGAGTTTCTACGCGAGGTGGCGCACCTGCGCCCGCGCACCAACACCTTTGGCGCGGTCACGCGGGTGCGGAACTGCCTGGCCCAGGCCACGCACCGTTTCTTCCACGAGCGCGGCTTCTACTGGATCCACACGCCGATCATCACCGGCGCCGATGCCGAAGGGGCCGGCGAGCTGTTCCGCGTCTCGACCCTCGACGCCGCGAATCCGCCGCGCAAGCCGGACGGCAGCATCGACTGGTCGCAGGATTTCTTCGGCAAGCAGGCGTTCCTGTCGGTCAGCGGACAACTCAACGTCGAGACTTACTGCCAAGCCTTGACGCGGGTCTACACCTTCGGACCGACCTTTCGCGCCGAGAACAGCAACACCAGCCGTCATCTGTCCGAATTCTGGATGATCGAGCCCGAGATCGCCTTCGCCGATCTGAGCGACGATGCCGATCTGGCCGAGGCCTATCTGAAATTCATCTTCGCCGCCGTGCTCGGCGAGCGGGCGGACGACATGGCGTTCTTCGCGCAACATGTCCAGCCCGACTGCGTGACTCGCCTCGAGCGCTTCGTGCAGACGAGCTTCGAGCGCATGACCTACACCGAGGCCATCGCGCATCTCCAGAAGAGCGGCCGCGCCTGGGAGTTCCCGCCCGCCTGGGGCAGCGACCTGCAGAGCGAGCACGAACGCTATCTGTGCGAAGATCTCTGCGACCGGCCAGTCGTCGTGATGGATTATCCGCAGGAGATCAAGGCTTTCTACATGCGGCTGAATGACGACGGGCGCACGGTCGCCGCCATGGATGTGCTGGCGCCAGGTATCGGCGAGATCATCGGCGGTTCGCAGCGTGAGGAACGCCTTGACGTGCTCGACGCCAGGATCAAGGCCCTGGGGCTGCCGTTGGCGAATTACTGGTGGTATCGCGACTTGCGCCGCTACGGCACCTGCCCGCACGCCGGCTTCGGGCTCGGCTTCGACCGCGCCGTCAACTACGTGACGGGCATGAAGAACATCCGCGACGTGATTCCGTTTCCGCGCGCGCCCAAGCAGGTTGAGTTCTGACGCGCGGCCGTTCCCGCGGGCGGCTCAGCCGAAGAAGTTGTAGAGCCGGCGCTTGATCTTCTTGGTGGGCGTTTTCTCGAACTCGTCGAAGATGAGCTTGATCTGGGAGACGGCCGCGTAGGCCGGCGGGCGGGAGTTCATGGCCTGGCGGTTGCGCTCCATCATCTCGGCGAGTTGCCGTTCGTCGAGACGATCCCGGTCGGCACGGTCCATGTCAGGGTAGATCAGCGCGCAGATCTTACCGCCGTTGTCGAGAACGAGCGACTCCATGACATACGGCAGCTCGTTGAGCTTGGCCTCGATCTCTTCGGGAAAGACATTCTGGCCCGAGGGCGAGAGGATGATGTTCTTGCAGCGGCCCGTCAGAAAGAGGAAGCCGTCGGCGTCCAGGCGGCCGAGATCACCCGTGTGCAGCCAGCCGTCGTGATCGATGGCTTCGCGCGAGGCGCCGGGATCCTTGTAGTAGCCGAGCATCACGTTCTCGCCGCGGACGAGCACCTCGCCGATCCCGGTGGCGGCGTCCTGCATATCGATCCGGCACTCGAGGTAGGGGATGACTTTGCCGACCGAGCCGAGCGGCGGTTTGTTGCGCGACAGCGAGAAGCTGATCAGCGGTCCGCACTCGGTCATGCCGTAGCCGTTGGCCAGCTCCAATCCGATGCTCTGGAAGAAGGCGTCGGCCTCGCGGTTGAAAGCCGCTCCGCCGATGACGATCTCCTGGAACTCGCCGCCGAAGACCGCGCGAACGCGCTGCTTGATCCGCCGGTGGATGAGACGGTTAAGAGCGGGAATCTTCAGCATGACCCGCACGGCCGGCGATTCGAGCTGCGGCTTGATGCGGTTGCGGTAGATCTTCTCGATGATCAACGGCACCGAAAGCACGACCGTCGGCTTGATCTCGGCGAAGACTTGCAGCAGCACTTTGGGCGTCGGCAGCTTCTCGAGGAAGGTGACATGGCAGCCTCCCAGCGACGGCGCGAGCAAGTCGAACGCGCAGCCGTAGCAGTGCGCAAGGGGCAGAAAACTAACCAGGCGTTGATTGCGGCTGAGGTCGAGACAATCCAGATAGAAGCGCGCGTTGACCATCAGGCTGTGATGGGAGAGCATGACGCCCTTGCTGAAGCCGGTGGTTCCGCTCGTGTACACGATGCTCGCGAGGTCGCCGCCCGGCACCGGCGCGAAACGCAGACGGTCGGGAGATAGCAGAGCGCTGGCCCGCGGCAGGTACGCCGTCGGCGCGGCGGCCACGATCTCCGCCAGGCGCTTCTGGCGGCAGGAGCGCAGGCTGAAATCTTCCAGGCGCAGGATCCCTCGCAGCCCTTTCATACGGTCGTCGTCGAGGCGGTCGTAGACCGAATCGGCGACGATGAGCAGGACCGCATCAGAGTGTGCGACGATGTGGTGGATCTCCTCGGCGGTGAAATCCGGCAGGATGGGCACGCTGACCGCGCCGTAGGTCAGGGTGGCGAAATAGGCGACCGCCCAGTGGGCGCTGTTGCGGCCGGCCAGGGCGATCTTGTCTCCGCGCTGCAGGCCGGCTTCCCGGAAGATGTGGTGCAGCATCAGGAGGCGCGACGCCACCTCGCTGTAGCGCAAGGTGGCGCCTTCGTAATCGCTATAGCACGGCTGGTCCCAGAACTCGCGGACGGTTGCGGCGAACGTCTCGACCAGATTTTCCTTGAGCATGCCGCTCCTTCGGGCGCAGGGCTCAGCGACGCGAGCCGATGAGCAGCCGTAGCACGTACCAGAAC
>JAQULN010000233.1 GCA_028718575.1 Candidatus Krumholzibacteriia bacterium
GCTGCGGCCGCGCCGTGATCGTATCCGCCTTGCCGTCGGCGCTGGAGTGGGTCGAACCGGGGCAATGCGGCCAGGTCGTGCCGCCGCGCGATGTCGAACGGCTCGCGCAGGCGATGCTGACCTATGCACGAGAGCCGCAGCTCCGCCTACGCCACGGGGACGCGGCGCTGGCGATCGCCCGCCGTCACTTCGATTTCGACGCGAATCTCGCGTGCGTGGCGGCCCTCTTCGAGCGCCTGGTCAGCGGCGTGGGGAAGTGGCCACGGCATGTCTCCCTGCCTGTGCTGCAGGGGCGCGGCGGTGACGCGTGATCCTATCGGTGGTCATCCCGACTCGGGACAAGCGCGCGCTGCTCGAGCGCACGTTGCAGGCGCTGCGCGCCCAGCAACCCGGCACAGACGCCTGGCAGATCGTGGTCGTCAACGACGGGTCGCGAGATGACACAGACCGCTTGCTGGCCGCGCTCGCGGCCGCCGAACCGCGCCTGCAGATTGTCGCGCCGCCAAAGAATGTCGGGCGCGCGGCTGCGCGTAATCTTGGCTGGCGGCGCGCTACCGGGCGCTGGATCCTGTTCTTGGACGACGATATCCTGGCTCCGCCCGGCCTGTTGCGCGCGCACCTGGATTTACTCGCGGCCGGCGAGTTCTACGGCACCATCGGTCCGGCCGTCACCGATCCCGCGATCGTCGATGCGCCGCATTTCCACTACCTCGATAGCCGGGGCGTCGCGAAACTGCCGCCGGGACCGGCGCCCGCGAAGTATTTCGTGACGCAGAACGCCGCCGTGCCGCGCCAGGCGCTCGAGCAAGTCGGCGGGTTCGATGAAGCGTATGCCGCGTACGGTTTCGAGGACATGGACCTCGGTTTTCGCTTGGAGAATGCGGGTGTCCGTTTTCAAGTCGTGCCCGCACCAGTTTCCCTACACCTGCACCATCACGATCTCGCGGGGTATCTGGAAAAGAAACGAATCTGCGGCGAATCGTCCCTGGCGCAGATGGCGCGCCGGCACCCAGAGCGTCTCGGTGAAATGAGGCTGCACTGGATTCTTGCGCCCGGCAACCGCGCGCCCTCGCCTCGGCAGCGTTTGGTGCGCGGGCTGCTGCGAGGACCGTTCGGCACGCTGGCCGCTGCCGCCGTACGACGCTGGCCGCATGGAGCTTTTCGACGGCCCGTGGCGCCGACTGTTTATTTTCGCTGCATGGATGTCGCGGTCTTCCGGGCGTACTGCCACGGCCTGTCAGACGCTGAAGCGAGAGCAGCCAAAATGGCTCATATCGCGCCATAATGGCAGTTCGCCTGCTTGCTTCGAATCTCCACTGAATATATATGTAACTGTAATATAATGACTTATGATATAAATCGTTGGGTGATTTCCAGGCACGGTTTTTGGTGTTGTAAACCGAACGAAAAAAGACCATTGGCGTAGAAAGGACATCGACCATGGGCAAGATCATCGGAATCGATCTCGGGACGACCAACAGCGTGGTGTCCGTCATGGAGGGCGGGGAGCCGCGGGTTATACAAAACAAGGAGGGCAACCGGACCACTCCTTCGGTCGTGGCGTGGAATAAGAGCGGCGAGCGGCTCGTGGGATTGTTGGCCAAGCGCCAGGCCGTGACCAACCCCACCGATACGGTCTATTCCATCAAGCGGTTCATGGGCCGCGTTTACGACGAGGTCGCCACCGAACGGGACGAAGTGCCGTACACGGTCACCAAAGGTCCCGGCGGCGTCGTCCGCGTCAAGACCAGCCACGGCGAGTTCACGCCGCCGGAGATCTCCGCCCAGATCTTGCGCAACCTGAAGGAGATCGCCGAGGCACACCTGGGTGAAGAGGTGACCGAAGCGGTCATCACCGTGCCGGCATACTTCAACGACAGCCAGCGGCAGGCGACCAAGGATGCCGGCAAGATCGCCGGACTCGAGGTCAAACGGATCGTCAACGAGCCGACCGCCGCCGCGATGGCGTACGGCCTGGACCGCAACAAGGACGAGGTAGTCGCCGTTTTCGACTTAGGCGGCGGCACGTTCGACATCTCGATTCTGGATATCGCTGAAGGCGTCTTCCAGGTCAAAGCCACCAACGGCGACACCCATCTGGGCGGCGACGACTTCGACCAGAAGCTCATCGACTATCTTGTCGAGACGTTCATTCACCAGGAGGGCATCGATCTCAGCAAGGACCCCATGGCGCTGCAACGCCTGAAGGAAGCGGCGGAACGAGCCAAGTGTGAACTCAGCTCTTCAGTGCAGACCGAGATCAACCTGCCGTTCATCACCGCCGATCAGAACGGCCCGAAACACCTGACGCTGACCTTGACGCGCGCGAAGTTCGAACAATTGGTGGCTGAGCTCGTCGAACGCACGGTACAGCCGTGTCTGAACGCGATGCGAGATGCGGAGCTGACACCTGCGGATATCGACGAAGTCATCCTCGTGGGCGGCTCAACGCGAATGCCTGCCGTCCAGGAGAAGGTGAAGGAACTGTTCAAGAAGGAGCCGAATCGATCCGTCAACCCGGACGAGGTCGTGGCCATGGGCGCGGCGATCCAAGGCGGGGTGCTGGCCGGCGATGACCTCGGCGACATCGTGCTGCTCGACGTCACGCCGCTGAGCCTGGGCATCGAGACGTTGGGCGGCGTCATGACGCGCTTGATCGAGCGTAATACGACGATCCCGACGCGGAAGAGTCAGATCTTCAGCACCGCGGCGGACAGCCAGGACAAGGTCGATATCCACGTGCTACAGGGCGAACGCGGGATGGCGGTCGACAACAAGTCGATTGGCAAGTTCCAGTTGACGGGCATTCCGCCGGCGCCGCGGGGAATTCCCCAGATCGAGGTCACGTTCGATATCGACGCCAACGGGATTCTATCGGTCTCGGCAGTCGACAAGGCAACGGGCAAGCAGCAGTCCATTCGCATTCAGGCTTCCAGCGGCTTGAGCGAACAGGAGATCGATCGCATGCTCAAAGATGCCGAGACTCACGCAACGCAAGACAAACAACGGCGGGAACTCGTCGACATCCGCAATGAATCTGAGAGTTTGATTCATCAGTCTCGCAAGGCCATGAGCGACCTGGGGGCTGATCTCGACGACGGACTCAAGAAATCGGTGGACGTCAAGATCAAAGCGCTCGAGGAAGCGGCCAAGGGCGATGATGTGGCGATTATCCGAACGGCAAAGGATGCGTTGCTGGCGTCGGTCCAGGAACTGACCACGAAGGCCTACGAAAAAGCTGCCAAGGCGCAAGCAGACGGCGCCGAGCCGGGTGGTCCGAAGGCGTCGGCGCAAGCGGAAGGCCAGGGAGCTCAGCCTGGCGGCGAGTCGGTCGACGCCGATTTCGAGGTCGTCGACGATTAACCAGGATGATTCCCGCCAGATCGACCGCGAACGGATGACTGTTTGACGGGCGTACGTGCTCGGATCTGCTCGGACGGCGGTCGAGCAGGCTGTTGAAGAACGGGGCACAGCCCGGTCCGGCTTTTTACAGCCTGCTAGCTTTAGGCGGCGTTCTTAGCGCGCGCGCGAGGCTTTGTCGTGGCGGGCGCTGCATCCACAGCCGTGCGTGGGGACCTCGTCACAAGCAGCATCCGGCACCCTACGAAGCCGCGGAGAAGGCGTTGCGGGCCACTGGAGAGTGTACCTAAATGATAAAATCTATTGATTGACAAAATTCGACTTGAATTATACGATCGCGCAGACGATAATAATACTGTTATGGTCTGAATTAGGCGGAACCGTAGGACCCTGTCGGGTTATAAACGGTTCGACCGCGAATCGGGACGACGTTGACAGTGTAGGAGTTTTTCGCGGAACGGCACCGCTAGGCGCCGTAACCCGCGGAAGCGAGCGACCGAACCAGGCCGCGCAGCGGCTCCGAGAGGAATAGGGAGGAGCCATGTACGAAGTTGAATTGAGCAGCGATCGGCGCGAGGACGCAAGTCTGCAGCATTATTTGCAGATGATCGGACGCCACGCCTTACTAACCAAAGAAGAAGAGTTTGAACTCGCCCGCCGTATCCGCGAGGGCAACAAGGACGCCCTGGACAACCTGGTCAACGCTAACCTGCGTTTCGTGGTCAGCGTGGCCAAGAAGTTCTTGAATCAGGGACTCAGCTATATGGATTTGATCGCCGAAGGCAACATCGGCCTGATCACCGCCGCCAAGCGGTTCGACGAGCGGCGGGATTTCCGTTTTATCAGCTATGCGGTCTGGTGGATCCGCCAGGCGATTCAAAAGGCCATCGCGGAACAGACGAACACGGTGCGTTTGCCGATCAACCGGTCGCAACAAGCGCAGAAGATCAAGCGGACCGCGCAGAAGCTTGAACAGGAACACGGTCGACCCGCGCTGGAAGAGGAGATCGCCGAGAAATTGCAGCTCACGACCCGTAAAATGGGCCAGATTCGCGCCGCCAGCCGGCCATTGGTCAGTTTGGACCAGGGGATGTTCGACGATGACGTCACGTTGGCCGATACGCTCGTCGATCCGGAAGAGGTGAATCCTGAGGAAGGGTTCGTGATGGATGAGTTGCAGAACGAGGTTGCCGTGGCGCTCGATCTGCTGTCGCCGCGCGAACGAAACATCGTGATGCGCTACTACGGACTCGGCGATCAGGAGACGGCCTCGCTCGAGGCCATCGGCCAGGACATCCACCTGTCACGGGAACGCGTGCGGCAAATTCGCAACCAAGCGCTCAAGAAAATGCGCCAGGCGGTCAACGGCGACAAGCTCGTGGATTTTTTGGGGTAATCGAGCTTACGCCGCGGCGACCGCGCATAGCTACCGTCGCGGTGTTGGCGTTTGGGCAGTTGACATTGCGGGCGTGCTTGCTACATTTGCTGCCCTGGTGGGCGATTAGCTCAGTTTTGGTTAGAGCGCTTGTTTGACAGACAAGAGGCCACTGGTTCGAATCCAGTATCGCCCACCAACTAAACGATGAAACGCCAGCGAGTTACGAAAGCCGACCGCTGGCGTTTTTCTTTGCCTAAATCCCGCCGTGCAGCATTGGTGCAGCATTTTGGGACACACTGTCCCGCTATTCCGTGCTATATCGTCGGGCATGGAAGCACCAAAGAAACAACTGACAGAGTTAGAGCGGCGCTTTGCGGCCGAGTATGCGGTCTGCTGCAACGGCGCGGCGGCGGCGCGTGCGGCTGGATACAGCGACAGTGCTACCGGCTCGGCGCGCGTGATGGCGCACAAGTTGATGAAGAAGCCGGCCGTTCGCGAGCTAGTGGATCGCCTGATCCGCGAACGTGCGGAGCGGGTCGAGCTTCGGGGAGACCAAATCGTTGCCGACCTGCAAAGGCTCGCCCGCTGGTCGCTGGTGCCCGTCGCCGTGCTCGACAAAC
>JAQULN010000234.1 GCA_028718575.1 Candidatus Krumholzibacteriia bacterium
CCCGAGGAGATCTCGCGGTGGATCTACGACGGCTACGACAATCCGAACGTCTGGATCTACGTGCTGTTCGAGCCGATGGCGGACAGCCCGGTAAGTACCGAGGCGCGGTCTTGGAGCGAGGTGAAGGGGGTCTTCCGTTTTTAATGACAATACCGCAGGTCGCCACCTCGAGCAACCACAGGAGTTTCGCCAGAAAATCCGGGGCCATCTACCTGTGGGAAATAGCACAATGTATGTCTTGCGGATGTCGCCGACGTCAACCGCCAATACCGTGTCATCGTTCACCTCGAGAGTACCCGCACGGCTCAGCCAGATGTTCACGTGGTTTGTAAGATCGCACGTTGCCAGGCGTCGGCACAAACGACCCTCGGTCTTGATCAGCGCGGTCGGTTCGTACAAAGCCCTCGCAATGTTCGACACCTTCACGTTGTTGCGGGCCTGGATTCCGTAGAGCATCTCCGCCACGAAACGCCGATTGGGCTTCGTCAGCCCGGCGCCGAGCCGCGCCGCGAAACGCGTGATTTGGCTCTTCACCTTGGCGCTCAGTCTGCTATCTTTCGCCCTGGTGGCCAGGATCTCCACATACACCGTTCGTTATCGTGATGCAAAATATAAACTTACACCACTCTTTCGCGAATTTCTAGGGAAACTCCTGCGAGCAACTATCCGCACGACGATCGGCTCCCGCGCTCGATTCTGCCTTTACCGCTCGCGGTACCTTAGCACCCGCGCCGGCACGCCGGCCACGACCGCGCCCGGCGGCACGTCCTTGGTGACCACGGCGCCCGCGCCGATCATGGCGCCCTTGCCGATGCGCACGGGCAGGATCGTGGCGTTCGAGCCGATCGAGACCCCGTCCTCAATCACGGTCTCTTTCCACTTGGCGCGCTCGGGCTGCGGCGGTTCGGTGTCGTTGATGAACATCACACCGTGCGCGATGAAGCAGTCGCTGCCGATGGTGACCAGTTCGCAGACGAATGTGTGGCTCTGCACGCGCGTGCGGTCGCCGATTTTTACTCCCGCCTGGATCTCGACGAAGGTGCCGATCATGCAGTCGCGGCCGATCTCGCATTCGTAGAGGTTGACGAAGTTCCAGACCTTCGTGCCGGCGCCGATCTTGCAGTCGCGGATCAGCTGGGTGGGGTTGGTGGGCGGGGTCATGGGGCTGGTGGGTCTCCTTGTTGGCGGGCCGGCGCTGAGCCGGCGGATCGCGAAGCATTGCCGTAGAAAGGAAATGCCTGGAGGGCCGGCCGTCAACGCCACCGGCGCCGCGGCCCCCAGTTTTCCAGGGTGTCCACCGCGGGGGAGGACCCTAGCGCCGTCGGGGCCGTCAACCTTCGGCGCTTCGGACAGCCAGTTCGATCCCCGGATCCAGGTCGAGCAGCCTGCAGGCGGCGCGCCAGTCGCGGCAGCAATTGATGGGCAGGTCCGGTTGCTCGGCCAGACTCGCGTAGATGCGGCACAAGCCGAATATCAGATCGGCGGTCGCTACCAGAACGACCCGGCCGCCCCGGCGCAGGTTGCGGATCCAGGTGGCTTGCAGTTCGTGGATCTCATTGAGCGTGCGGAAGCCGAGCTGGGCGTCCGCGGTCACGGTGGCGCGGAAATCGACGAGTTCGCGCATGCCCGGCCGGTAGAGTTGATCGCGGAAGGTATCAACCGCGCAGCGGCGGATCTCAGCCAGGGACACCTCAGTTCCGAAGCGGGTATAGACGAGATCGAGATCGGGTCGGAAGGTCTGCTGATACACCATCACCGGACCTCCTGGTTCATATCGTCAGCCGCATTGCGGGAGACTACCACCGAACCCGTCGTCTGGCCAATCCAGGGTTGTCTTTAGATGACTCAATACGATGGACAGCCCCCGCCGCGACGGTGGCGTTCGCGGCGTTCAGTCCCGCCGGTACCGCGGTAGTTCAACGCCGTCCAAAGTCCGATAACTGCCGAACTGCTCACACGTCAGGCAGGCGTGTACCGGAGCGACCAGCACCAGATCGCCGGGCTGCAACCCGTTGAGCGCCGTCCGCGCGGCCGGCGTCTGCGCCGCCAGGCGGCCGTGCTCTTGAGACAGCGCGGTCACCTCCCAGCCGGGCAGCAACTCCGCGAATCCGTCCGCGGTAAGTCCCAGCAAGCGACCGAACACCGGTCCCGCCGGTGTCGCCAGACTCTCGTACGACAGGTGGACCGCGCCGCCGTGCAGCATCGCTTCGCCTCGCGCGGGGTAGACGCCGATCACTGGACAGGCGACGGCGCACGCGAGATCGGTCGGACGGCAGACACCGGCCGCAAGCTGCATCAGGTCGTAGAAGACGAAATTGCCCGGCCGCGCCTCGTCGAGGCCGGACCAGTCGCTGCTCGCGGCGAAACCCGGCGTGTCACCCGCCGACAAGAGATTCGCGGCGATCCCCGCCTGGGTGAGCGTCCTGCGCGATGCTTGCAGCCGGTCGCGCACTTCGGCGAAGACCGCGGCGGCAGCGGCCGGGCCGGCGCCCCGGTAACTCTGACCGCCGTGAGTCAGTAGTCCCGCCAGACGTGGAACCGGACTGTGCGCCGCGACGGCGCGCACTGCCTGTCGCGCGACGTCGATCAACGTGTCCGCGTCGTCCCAGACGATCCCGGTGCGGCCGTGGCCGGTGTCGATCTCGAGCCAGAGCGCGAACGGGTGCCGCAGGCCGGCGGCCAGGGCGGCGGCGGTGGCCGCGCTGTCGACGCAGAGCCCCAGGCGTGTGCGACTGGCCAGTTCGTCGTAGGCAGGGATCTCCAGGGGGTTGGCGGGGATGGCGAGCGTGAGGTCGCCCCAGCCGTGGCCGACGAAGTAGGCGGCCATGCCGGCGCTGCTGACGGTGGCGCGGTCGACGCCGGCCGCGCGAAACCACGCGGCCACCCCGGCTGACTGGTGCGTCTTGAAGTGCGGCCGCAGTGCAACGCCGGCCGCGGCGGCGCGGCCGGCGAACGTTGCGATATTGGCTTCGGCGCGGCGCCGATCGATCAGTAGCTCGGCGCGGCGGACGCCGAGGTCGCGCAAGCGGCGGCTGGTGGCGGCAAGATCGTTCACGCTGAACCCGGCTCAGAAGCGGGCGTTCACCAGCGGCAGCCAACGCGCGGCGGCCGGACCGTCCGCCACGTGGTTGAGCACGCCGATCTGAACACCGCGCAGCGTTCGGACGCTGTTGAACACGCCGAGCATCAATCCCTCGGCCCGGTCGGCGCGATTGTAGACGCCGGTGGCGACGCCGTAAAGCCGCTCGGTGCGCTGGTAGGCGACCGCGAGGGCGGCGCCGTGGAGTTCGCGGCTGCCAACGGCGGCGGCGGCGGCCAAGCCGTGCAGAGATCTGGCACCGACTCCCAGTCCGGCTGCGAACAGACCGCGCAGGCGCTCGCCGCCGACTCCCAGGCCGCCAATAGCCACGCCGGACATCCTCTCGCCGCCGACTCCCAGGCCGCCGATCGCCACGCCGGTCAGCGTCTCGCAACCGGCGCCCAGGCCGCCGATCACGACGCCGGTTGCCGTTTCGCAGCCGGTACCCAGGCCGCCGATCGCTACGCCGGTGATCTGTTCAGCGCCGATTCCCAGGCCGCCGAAGCCGAACCCCACCAACTCACCCGCACCGACGCCGAGTCCACCGATCATGATCCCAGCCGCTCGGCGTTGAGTATCCAGGCCCACCAGTCCCAGATGCACGCCAGCCATTTCTTCGCCTCTGGCGCCGACGAGGTTCAGGCCGAGGCCATGGTACGTGCCGTTGGCGACCTCGTGCTGGTCGCCGCGTTTACCTAGTTCGACGAGAGGTGTCCAGACCGTGATGTTGATGCCCGTCACGCGGCGGACGCCGTCGTCTTGCAGATTCATGCGCACACCGGCAAACTCAGGAAGGTTGCCGAAACCGACTCCGGCGCGGTTGCTGGGCAGACCGAGCCCACCGGCCCGAGCCGGGGGCGTTCCTGTCAAGGGTAGAACGAGCGAGGCGAACAGAAGGACGACAGCGAACGGGAGCGGGCGAGCGATCATCGGCGGGCCTCCGGTCGGCGGCGGGATCGGTCCCTCGTGAGTAATCCGGGACAAAGACGCAGGATCAAAGAATCGGGTTACACAGCGTGCGGTCCGTCTTGTCGGCCGGCGCCGGCTGAAATACCCTCGCGCGGTTCTGGCAGGGTTGCCGGACAGAGAGAATTGCGTGGCGCCGGCGGCATTCCCCGGTTACCATCGGCGCGGATCGCGATCTTTGGAGCGCCACATGAACTGCCCCGCCTGTAAAAGCCAGATGTTCGTGATGGAGTACGACGGCCTCGAACTCGACCACTGTCCAGCGTGCGCGGGGGTGTGGTTCGACGGCGGCGAGTTGGCGCTGCTCTTCGCCGATGCCGAAGACCAGGCACATCCCGAACTGGTACCCGGGGTGCTGGCCGGGTTGCCGCAGGCTGCAAGCGCAGAGCGCAAACGCCGCTGTCCGATGTGCCGCAGATCCATGCGGAAGGTGAATATCGGGCCGCGCCGGCGTGTACTCGTCGATGCCTGTGTCCGCGGCCACGGTTTGTTCTTCGACCGCGGGGAGGTGGCCGATCTCGCCCGCGATATACAGTTCGCAGCGCAGACCCTGCCCGCCCGGGTCATCGCATTTCTGGGCGGTACGCTCGACCGCGGCGACGCGGCGCACCCGACGGAGGAGTCATGAGTGTTCTGATCATTATCCTGATTCTGTTGGCAGTTGTGGTCATGGCGGCGATCGGCATCTACAACTCGCTGGTGCAATTGCGCAACCAGACCAAGGAAGCCTGGGCCCAGGTGGATGTGCAGCTCAAGCGCCGTTTCGATTTGATCCCCAACCTGATGGAAACGGTCAAAGGCTACATGAAGCACGAGCGCGAGACGCTCGAGGCGGTGACGCAAGCGCGGGCGGCGGTCCAGGGGGCCGGCTCGCTCGGCGACCGCGCTCAGGCCGAAGGGCAGCTCGGCATGGCGCTGGGCCGTCTGTTCGCTGTCGCTGAGAGCTATCCCGACCTTAAGGCCAGTCAGAACTTCCTGGCCCTGCAGGAAGAGCTGGCCAGCACCGAGAACAAGATCGGGTTCTCGCGGCAGCACTACAACCAGTCGGTGATGAACCTCAACAACAAGATTCAGATGTTCCCGAGCAACATCGTCGCCGGGGTCTTCAACTTCGCGGCCGGCGAATTTTTCGAGCTGAAAGATGAAGCCGCGCGCGAAGCGCCCAAGGTCTCGTTCAACTAGCGGGCGGGAGCATGTTCGAGGCGATTGCGGCCAACCGGCGCAAGAGCGCCGTCCTGGTGATCCTGATGGCTGTCCTGCTGGGCGGCCTGGGCTACGTGCTCGGCGAGTTCTTCAGCCAGGGCGCCGGTC
>JAQULN010000235.1 GCA_028718575.1 Candidatus Krumholzibacteriia bacterium
CCCCTACCCGACGCTCTTCCGATCTCGCAGCCGCTGCTGAGCGCGCCGACCAGGCCGCAATCGGCGCCGTCGGGGTGGTGACCGGGCAGGCACGGCGACCCCTCGCGCAAGGTAAAATCGCCGGTTGCGACGCCACAGAAAAGCGGATCGGCCGCGAAGTTGCCGTCGTTGCCGAGGTAATCCCCCAGGGAACCGATCCAGTCCCCGCCGTCGTTGCCGTAGAGATCGGAACAGTGGATCGCCAGCAAATCGGTCTCGGCAGCCGCCAGCGCCTCGCCGCTATTGAATGCAATCAACGAATTGCCGAGTTCACACGCGATTTGCTGCGCGTCGTAGACCAGGCCGGGACCGGTGTTGGCAGCGATCGTGACCGATTGGAGTGCATACGCCGGTTCGCTCGACTGGGCTTGACCGCCGAGATACGCCCCTCCGGCCGCATTTCCCGTCAACAGGCACGTGGAAACCGTGGAAGACATCTCCAGGGAACCCTGGAAGCGGATACCCATGCCGACGTTGTCGCTGATGACGCACCCGAAGATACCCCCGAAGTCGCGATCGTCACGGCGGCGCTTGGCGCCGGCGAGGTCGGCGAAACCGACCTCGATGCCATCGCCGAGATTGCCGATGATCTTGCTATCGGCGATCCCCAGGTGCTGGCTCGCCGTGCTCGCGATCTGTACCCCAGGGCCTTCGTTCTGGAGGATCTCCGCGTTGTCGATCTGCAGAACGCGATCCCCGGGAAAGCCGTTGTATACGCCGCCGAGGCCGTTGCCTTGGACGACAGTGTTGGCGATCGAGGTATGCGCCGCGTCGCCGCCGGCGCTGACGCCCCAGCCGTTGTTCTCGATTACCTGGCACCGCTGAACCTCAACGCCAAATTCGAGGTCTCCCAGCGACACGACGCCGTCCCCGCCGTTGCTTGCGACCAGCGTGTCCGCGATCCTCAGAAACGGCGCGGCACCACCTCCCCCGCTTCCATGTACACCGATACCGTCGCCGCTGTTCTCGCTCACGGTACAGCTATCGATTTCAGCATCCTGGGTCGCCCAGACCAGCTTCACGCCTTCGGCACCATTCTGGCGAACGAGCGCCGAGACGAGCCGCGGTGATGTGAACACAATGGAAGACTCCTGTCCCTCGGCCAGCAGCCCCGCGCCCGAGTTCGACGCGAGCACGACGCCGCGGATAGTCGGCGAGGCGGTCCCGGACTCTCCGGTGGCGCCCACGTAGACGCCCGCGGGGTAGCCGCCGGTAACGGTCAATTCCTCGAGGACCGCGTCGCGAGTCTCGCCGGTCTGGAACCGGAAACCGACCCGCGGTTGCGCGATGCTTCCTTCGGCGTCGACGATGCAGGCGTCGCGGTCGCCGCTCGCGGACCGCACCGTGACCGTTTTGCCCAGGAAGTCGATGTCCCGATTGCCGTCGCCGGTATAGACCCCGTCTCGTATCAAGACGACCTCGCCGTCGCCGGCGGCGATGATTCCGCGCTGAATCGTCGCGAATGGTAACGACTCGGTACCCGGATTGTCGTCGTCGCCGCCGGTGGCCACGTACCAGATCGGACCGCCGAGTTCGAAATACGTCCCCGTGTAGGTCAGCGTGCCGCCCGGCGTAAGGGTCAGCGTCTGGTCGGGAGGCGTCTGCCAGCCGGCAACCTCGCCCCAGGTCAGCGTATAACTGCCGTGCCACAAGTTGGTCAACACCGTGTCGCTCATGCCCGCGGCGTAGAACTCCTGCGGGCCCGACAGTTCCCAAGGCGCTGCGATGCCGTCCGGTTCGGCGTGGATTTCGATCAAGCCCACTTGCGGATCGAAGGCGGTCCTGACCGGCCGAAAACCATAGTGCAGGTGTGACATGGCTGGATTGATGGAGGGCCGCCGGGCGGCGCGGCAATCTCGCGCCAGACTGTCCCAACTGCCTCCGCGGAGCACGCGGCGCATGCCGGGAAGACCGTCGTGCGCGGGATCGGTAGCATCGAGATTTTCGTAATCATCGCGGTAGCAATCCCAGACCCATTCCCAGATGTTCCCGTGCATATCGTGCAGACCCCAGACGTTGGCCGGCTTCTGACCGACCGCCTTGAGGCCCGGCGGTTCATCGTTGCCGCAATACCAGCCGATCACGTCGAGGACGGGATCGCTGCAGTCGAGGTCAACGATCGGACCGTTCGCGAACGCCGTCTGGGAACCCGCCCGGCACGCGAACTCCCACTCCGCCTCGGTCGGCAAGCGATAGCCGTCGGCCTCTCGGTCCCAGGTCACGGCGCCGTTGGATCCTTGAATCGTATAGGCGGGAGTCAAACCTTCCAGCAGCGAGAGTGCGTTGCAGAATTGCACGGCGAGGTCCCAGCTGACGGGTCCCCGCGGCAATTGCGATCGTTCCTGCTCGTCCCGCGCCGTCGAATCTGGCTGACTCGTTCTGGCGGCCGGCGGAATCGGTCCCATGACTCCACTCCACCAGTCCCGGGTGACGGCGTGCCGCGAGATATAGAAACCCCGCGTCAACGTCACCTCATGGCGCGTTTCGTCCTCGCTGCGTCCGGGCTCGTCCTGTGGACTGCCCATCAGGAACGTTCCCGGGGGAACGTAGGTGAACCCGGGCGGAGGACTCGTTTCCTCGCCTTGCCCAAAGGCCGCTCCCGCGACGAGACATCCGCAGAGCCATAACACCGCGCTCGCGAAATACTGGAACTGCTTCATGTTGAACGCCCCACTGAGACAGACGCAAAAGAGGATTCCCTTTCGGCACCTGGGACGGCCGGAGAATCAAATCAGGCGGTAGCAGGACCGGAGAATCCGCGAAATTTTCCATGTATAGCGTATCACATAGGACGGCAAAAATTCAACTGCTCTCGGCGTTACCGCGGATGAATACGGAGGTTCCCGCGACTGCTCCTCCGTCCAACCCCGCTGCGGCCGATCGACGCCGTGCTTGTGGCGCCGCGCGGATGAAAAAAAAAGGTCACGCCACGAGCGTAACCCCTTGCGATCGATTGGTGGAGCCAAGGGGGATCGAACCCCTGACCTCTTGACTGCCAGTCAAGCGCTCTCCCAGCTGAGCTATGGCCCCACCCAAGGGTTGGCAATATAGCACCCGCGGCCGCGATGTCAAACCACCCTGGCGCTCGATCTCCAGGTACCGCGGCTAGCCGCCGACCGGCAAGTTGCCGCCCCGACTTGACTTGGCGGCTCCACCGATCTACCATGCGCGGACCAGTGTCCCGGGTGCCGGAGTGGCGGAACTGGTAGACGCGCTGGACTCAAAATCCTGTGTCCTTTTAGGACGTGTGGGTTCAAGTCCCACCTCCGGCACCAACGATCCCGCCGCGGCCGGCGCCTGCCGGCCCGCCCCGCCGCGCACCGGCGGTGTCATTTCTCTTGCATGTGCGGATACGGGTAATCTCGCTGTGGACAGAAGGTCTCCTTGACTGTTCGCGGGCTGACCCAGCGCACCAGGTTCAAACAACTGCCGGCCTTGTCGTTGGTGCCGGAGGCGCGGCTGCCGCCGAACGGCTGCTGGCCGACCACGGCTCCCGTCGGTTTGTCGTTGATGTAAAAATTACCGGCGGCGCCTCGCAGCGCACCCTTGATCAACATGATGGCCGCGCGGTCTTGCGCGAAGACCGCGCCGGTCAGCGCGTACGGACTGCTCTGATCGATCAGCTTCAGCGTGCGCGCGAGGTCTTTCTCTTCGTAGACGTAGACGCTCAGCACCGGTCCGAAGATCTCCTCGACCATGGTCTCCTGGTGCGGGTCGCTGCATTGAACGACCGTCGGTTCGATGAAATACCCCTGCGTGTCGTCGCATTTGCCGCCGGCGATGATCTTTGCCTTGCCGCGATCCCGGCGGGCACGGTCGATATAACCCTTGATGCTCGCGAAGGCGGCCTTGTCGATCACGGCGCCCATAAAGGTCCGGAAATCGCTGACGTCGCCCAGCTTGATCGTCGCCAGCGCGGCCAGCAGTTTGCGGCGAACCGACGGCCAGCGCGAGGAAGGGATGAACGCGCGGCTGGCGGCCGAACACTTCTGCCCCTGGTACTCGAAGGCGCCTCGCACCAACGCCGTCACGAGCGCGTCCTCGTCCGCCGAGGCGTGGGCGATGATGAAACCCTTGCCCCCGGTCTCGCCGACGACCCGCGGGTAGCAGCCATACCGCTCGATGTTCATGCCGACCGTGCGCCACATCGCCTGAAAAACCCCGGTCGAACCGGTGAAATGGACGCCGCCGAGGTGCGGGCTCGCGAGGACCGGATCGCCCACGTCGGCGCCGCGGCCGGGCACGAAGTTGATCACCCCATCGGGCATGCCCGCTTCTTGCAGCACCTTCATGACGTAGTAGTTCGAATAGACCGCGCTGCTGGCCGGCTTCCAGACCACCGTGTTGCCGCAAAGCGCGGGCGCGGTGGGCAAGTTGCCCGCGATGCTGGTGAAGTTGAACGGCGTCGCCGCGAAGACGAAACCGTCGAGCGGCCGATGCTCCATGTAATTCCAACGGCCTTCCTGGCTGCGGATCGGCTGCTCCCCCATGATCCGTTCGTAGAACCAGGGATTGAAGCGCCAGAAGTCGATCAGCTCGCAGGCCGCATCGATTTCCGCTTGAAACGGCGTCTTGCTCTGGCCCAGCATGGTTGCCGCGTTGATCGTCGCGCGCCACGGACCGGCCAGCATCTCGGCGGCTTTCAGCAGGATGGCCGCGCGGTGTTGCCAGTCCATCGCCGACCACGCGGGCCGCGCCCGTTGCGCCGCCTGAATCGCGCGGTTCACTTCGCGCGGGCCGGCCTGGTGGTACTCGGCCAGAATCTGCTTGTGAGCGTGCGGCACGCGGCACGGCGCCAGCTTCCCGGTGCGCACCTCCTTGCCGCCGATGAGCAAGGGAATCTCCACCTGTTCGGCAGCCAATCGCTTGAGCGCCGTCTTGAGCGCCGCCTTCTCCGGCGAGCCGGGCGCGTAACTCTTGATCGGCTCGTTTTCGGGCAGGGGCACGGTCATCAGCGTGTCAGCCATGGCTTCCTCCTGGCCAGCCGCACCACGCCGCGCCGCCGCCGCGCCGACGTTCCCGCGCGTGGCTCACGGCGTGTCAGTGGTAATCTTCGTTTGCAGTCTTCCCGAAGAGCGTTCAATCGAGTCGGTCGCGAGCCAATGCGGCCTCATTCGAGGCTGGATAACGTTGCACCAGTTCTCGAAAGACCGCCTCGGCATCGGCGTCGCGCCGCAACTCGCCTAAACTGTAGCCCCGTTTGAGCAAAGCCGCTGCGGCCCAGGATGAATTCGGATACTCCTGCAGCAAGTGCTGGAACTGCTGGTCCGCTTCGCTCCAGTCCCCTTCGCCATAGGCGAGA